>NZ_DFQP01000083.1:0-157539 GCF_002377845.1 Microbacterium sp. UBA3486 | reverse complement strand
CCGGTGCGGGTCTCGCCGGCGGCGTCGCGCTCGGGCGGGCGCGTGCGGCGGAGGACGCGCATTCCGCATACGCGTTCTTCGGCGATCACCAGGCAGGCATCACCACTCCGGTGCAGGACCATCTGCATTTCGCCAGCTTCGACATGATGCCGCGCACGGATCGCGACGACCTCATCTCGTTGCTGCAGGACTGGTCGTACGCGGCCTCCCGCATGGCGCAGGGCCTCGAAGTCAGTGCGACGGGTGCGGTCGGTGGGCCGGCCGAAGCGCCGCCGGACGACACGGGGGAGGCGCTGGGGCTTCCCGCCGCCGGGCTCACGATCACGTTCGGCTTCGGGCCGGGGCTCTTCGAGAACGAGGACGGCGACCGCTACGGGATCGCCGCGCGGCGCCCCCCGGGGCTGGAACGGCTCCCGGCGTTCCTCGGTGACGATCTCGATCCGCAGACCTCTCACGGCGACCTGTGCATCCAAGCCTGCGCCGACGACCCGCAGGTGGCGGTGCATGCGATCCGCAACCTCAGCCGCATCGCCTTCGGCCGGGCTCGGCTGCGCTGGTCGCAGCTGGGATTCGGCAAGACGTCGCGCACGACGGCGACGCAGGCGACGCCGCGCAATCTCTTCGGGTTCAAGGACGGCACCGCGAACATCCTGGCCGATGACACCGAGGCGCTCGGCGATCACGTCTGGGTATCGGAGAAGGACGACCCGGCGTGGCTGGCCGGCGGGTCCTACCTCGTGGCCAGGAAGATCGCGATGCTCATCGAGACCTGGGACCGCGTGCGCCTGTCGGAGCAGGACACCATCATCGGTCGGGACAAGGGCGAGGGTGCACCGCTCTCCGGCGGAGACGAGTTCACGGCACCGGACTTCCACAGCAAGGCGATCGACGCGAACAGCCACGTGAGTCTCGCGCATCCGGAGAAGAACGACGGCATCCGCATCCTCCGCCGCGGCTACAACTACGTCGATGGGAACAACACGCTCGGACGCCTCGATGCCGGGCTCTTCTTCCTGTCGTACCAGCGCGATCCTGCACAGTTCATCTCGCTGCAGCGTCGGTTGTCGACAGATCTCATGAACGAGTACATCCGCCACGTCGGTTCGGGCATCTGGGCGGTGCCGGCGGGGGTGAAGCCGGGGTCCTTCGTGGGGGCCGGGCTGTTCGCCTGAGCGGTCACGGCTCGTGTGTGCTCGTGAGCGCCTCCACCGCGAACGCGGCGATGGCATCGGCGCCGAAGTGATCGTCTGCCGTGATCGTGACCACCGCGTCGTCGAGGAAGATGAGCAGCTGGCCGTAGGCGCCGTGAAGTCTCCACGCCGGCCCCGGCCCGCCCCATCCTGCAAGGGCGTAGCGATCGTAGTCCGCGCTCTCGCCGGCGACCCGCCATTCCGTGTGCATCGCGTCGATCCATCCTGGGGCGATCAGCTGTCGGCCCTCCCACACCCCGCGATCTCTGATCAGGAGTCCGAGACGGGAGAGCTCTTCGGTGCGCAGAGAGAGCCCGCCTCCGGCGACGATGCGACCCTGAGGGCTGCGCTCCCACTCCACGTCGATGATGCCGAGCGGGTCGAAGAGACGGGGGACGAGATAGTCGCCGATGTCTCCGACTAGCGCGGCCAGCGCCGTCATCGCGGTGTACGTGCTCGCGTTCGAGTACTGGAACGACCGTCCGCCCGACGGGCGTCGCAGGAACTCGCGGGCGAGGTCCGGCCAGTCCGTCATCAGAGTCTCCGACCAGGGCAGATCGATCCCGCTGGTCATCGAAAGCAGGTGCCGCAGCGTGACGTCCTCGACGCCAGCTCCCAGCTCGAAGTCGGGGAGGTACCTGCCGACGGGCATGTCGAGCGACACCGCACCCTCGTCGGTGGCCAGTCCCGCAGCCAGAACGCAGACGCCTTTCGCGACGGAGTGCACGTCCTCCCGCACGTCGTCGGTCCAGCGGTGGTCGGCGGTCTCGGTGGCGACGCGGACGTGCAGCCCGTGAGCGCCGAACCCCGTCTCCTCGATACGTTCGACGATGCGGTCTCGAACGGTCTGTGCGCGGCTCACACCTTCGAGGTTATCGTCCGGTCTGGCGCGGGCGCCGCGAGCCCGTCGGGTCGTTCCGGCGCCCCTCCTTGGAGGCCAGCGCCGGGTCGGCGAAGAGCCACCCTGGGCGGGGTTCCACCAGCGGGCGGAAGACCCACCTGACCGGCTTCGTCGCCAGCGCGAGGGCGATCAGCACTGACGCCACGGTGACGAGGGGGAGCCAGATCCAGGTCGGCTCGAGGCTCTGCAGGATTCCGCTCTCGCGGAAGGGGTACAGCACGAACGAATGCAGGAGGAACACGTACATCGTGTACTGGCCGAATGCCGTCCACCAGTGGGCGCCCCGTGGGATGAGGGCGAAGAAGGCGGCGCTGAGCACGACGGCGAGCAACATCAGGAGTATCCGCACCCCGCCGGCCCACCACTGCTCCCCGCCCAGGTCGGCATAGGAGTCCTCGTAGAAGAGCCAGTGCCGCAGGTCGGACGCCTGCCACAGCGGAAGCCAGTTCCAGGCCGCAAAGCCGGCCAGAGCGAAGATCGCGACGGCGCCGCCCCGGATCCACCAGGGGCGGAAGTCGAGGAGGCGGAACCTGTCGACGATGTCGTGCTCGCGCAGCCACCAGCCCAGCGTGAAGAAGGGAAGGAGCCCCAGGGTGCGGGACAGCGAGAACGTGCTGTCGACGTTCGGCAGGTATCCCACGCCGACCGAGATGATCACGGTCCACAGCAGTGGCCACCGAAGCAGTGCGAGGTACGGGAGCACGAGTCGGAAGATCCCGAGCGCGAGGAGGAACCACAGCGTCCAGCTCGGTTTCGTGATGTTCGGATCGACCTGGCCCTCGACCAGCCATTTGGTGAGTGTCCACAGCGTCTCGAAGATGACGTAGGGGAGCAGGATGTCCGTGACCACCCTGGCCATCTGCGTCTTGGAGGGCGAGCCGGACTTCGAGAAGTAGCCGGAGATGATGGCGAACGCCGGCATATGGAACGCGTACAACGCGAGGTAGAACGCGAAGGCGATGTCGGAGTCGTACGTCAGGCGCTGGATCGCGTGACCGAGCACGACGAGCACGATGCAGACGTAGCGCGCGTTGTCCCAGAACGGCACACGTCTCCGCCTGCGGGGAACCGATCCTGTGGTGGGCCCTGAGATGTCGGCGCCGGCACTGCTCATCGTTCGAGGCTACAGGCCGGGAATAAAGTTGAAGTGAGCGCGTTGACACAGATACATTCAAATGAATAGAACGGGATGCGAGTCGTCCGGTTCGGAGACACGGAGCAATCATGAGCGAGCAGTCAGGCGCGCAGGCGATGCAGTTCGGCATCATGTCGGTCAGCGACATCACCCGCGATCCCACCACCGGGATCACCCCCAGTGAGCAGGAGCGCATCAAGGCGACCACGGCGATCGCCGTACACGCCGAAGAGGTCGGACTCGACGTCTTCGCGATCGGTGAGCACCACAACCCGCCGTTCTGGTCCTCCAGCCCCACGACCTTCCTCGCGGCGCTTGCTGCGCAGACCGAGCGCCTGATCGTCTCCACGTCGACGACGCTCATCACCACGAACGATCCCGTGCGCATCGCCGAGGAGTACGCGATGCTGCAGCATGTCTCGGACGGCCGCATGGACCTCATGCTCGGTCGTGGCAACACCGGTCCGGTGTATCCCTGGTTCGGTCAGGACATCCGTCAGGGACTCCCGCTCGCGATCGAGAACTACGCCCTGCTGCACAAGCTGTGGCGTGAGGACGTCGTCGACTGGGAGGGCAAGTTCCGCACGCCGCTGCAGGGCTTCACGTCGACTCCGCGCCCCCTCGACGGGATCGCGCCGTTCGTATGGCACGGATCCATCCGCACCCCGGAGATCGCCGAACAGGCCGCGTACTACGGTGACGGCTTCTTCGCGAACAACATCTTCTGGCCCAAGGAGCACTACCAGCGCCTCATCGAGCTGTACCGCCAGCGCTTCGAGCACTACGGCCACGGCACACGGGAACAGGCGATCGTCGGTCTGGGCGGACAGGTGTTCATGGCCGCGAAGTCGCAGGACGCGGTGGACCAGTTCCGTCCGTACTTCGACAACGCGCCCGTCTACGGTCACGGTCCGAGCATGGAGGACTTCACCGAGATGACTCCGCTGACGGTGGGTTCCCCGCAGCAGGTGATCGACCGGTACGCCGCGATGCGCGAGCACTACGGTGACTACCAGCGGCAACTCTTCCTGATCGATCACGCGGGTCTGCCGCTCAAGACGGTGCTGGAGCAGCTCGACATCCTCGGTTCCGAGGTCGTGCCGGTGCTCCGCAAGGAGCTCGCGAAAGACCGCCCCGCCGCCGTGCCCGACGCGCCGACCCACGCGGCACGCGTCAGGGCCGAGTTCGGCGACGGTCCGACCCGTCAGGCGCGCCCCGGTGCCAACCGCGGTGACAACCTGACAGGCGATTCGCCCTACCAGGACAGCCCGGCCCCCGCAGGCGCAGCCTTCGGGCTCGGCCGCACGGAGGCGTGACATGGCCGTGCGTCGTATCGCCGTGGTCTCCGCCGGCCTGTCGAACCCGTCGTCCACGCGGATGCTCGCGGACCGACTCGCGGCCGAGACCGTGAAAGCCCTCGCCGAGCACGACATCGAAGCGAGCGTCGACGTGATCGAGCTGCGGGACTATGCGCACGACATCACGAACAACCTGCTCACCGGGTTCGCGCCGCCGGCCCTGGAGACGGCGATCAACACGGTGGTCTCCGCCGACGCGCTGATCGCGGTGACACCGATCTTCTCGACGAGCTACTCGGGGTTGTTCAAGTCCTTCATCGACGTGCTCGACCCGGATGCCCTCACCGGCACGCCTGTGCTGATCGGTGCGAACGCCGGCACCGCGCGGCATTCGCTGGCGATCGACTACGCGATCCGCCCGCTCTTCGCCTATCTGCATGCGGAGCCCGTCTCGACCGGGGTGTTCGCGGCATCGAGCGACTGGGGTGGGGCGGGAGACGACGTCGCGCCGCTCGCCAAGCGCGTCGAGAAGGGGGCCAGGGAGTTGGCGGAGGCGATCGCCCGACGCGAGGCGGCCGCCGTCGCCGACCCGTACGATCCGGCGACGTACCTGGGAGAGGGGCGTTCCTTCGGCCACATGCTCGGCGGTCTCGCGGGCGAGTGAGCGGCGCATGATGCCATCGACGATGTCCGAGGGATATCGTACGGTGGCGTCATGCCCACACACCCCGCGCTCGTCGCGCTCCAGGAACGACTCACCGGCACCTTCCTCCTCCCCGAAGACGACGCTTACGATGCAGCGCGACAGCCGTGGAATCTCGCGATCGAGCAGCGGCCGGATGCGGTGGCGATACCTGCCGACGTCGACGACCTCCGTGCACTGCTGAGTGCGGCACGCGAGTCCGGCACGCCGCTCGCGATCCAGCCGAGTGGTCATGGCGCCTCCGGATCCCTGGCCGGCACCGTGCTCGTGCGCATGGGTGCTTTCGACGATCTGGAGGTCGACCTCGAAAGCGGCATCGTCAGAGTGGGTACCGGCGTGCGCTGGGGAGCTGTCGTCGAGGCACTCGAAGGCACGGGGTGGGTCGCTCCTGCCGGAACCAGTCCCGTGGTGAGCGTCGCGGGGTACACACTGGGCGGCGGACACTCGTGGTTCAGCCGTACGGCGGGTCTCGGGTCCGACAACCTGCGCGCGGCGTGGGTGCTGCGCACCGACGGCACGCACGAGCGCGTCGACGACGACACCGATGCCGACCTCATGTGGGCGCTGCGGGGCGCCGGCGGCCTCGTCGGGATCGTGACCGCGACCGAGATCGATCTGGTGCGGGCACCCGCCGTCTGGGGGGCGAACCTCACCTTCGACGTCGCTGATGCCCCAGCGGTGGTCCGTGCCGTCCGCGACCTCGCAGCCTCGGCTCCGTCGACGCTCAACGTCTTCCTCAACTCGATGCGCATGCCGGACTCCCCGCAGCTTCCGGAGGAGATCAGGGGAAGGAGCTTCCTCACGGTCCAGGCGCTGTCGGCCGACGGGCCGCAGGAGGAGCTGATCGACACCATACGGCGGGCAGGGACGGTGCGCAGGGAGTTCACCGGGCCGACGTCGCCGGCGGCACTCGCGGCCGCCTCGAACGAGCCGACGGATCCCACGCCGGGGCGTGGGGCATCGATGGCGCTCAGCGTGCTCGACGATGCGACCATCGACGCCCTCCTCGAATTCCGGGAGCTGCCGGAGCAGTGGCCGATCATGGGCATCGACATCCGTATGCTCGGCGGTGCTCTCGATGCACCGCGGCGTGAGGGCTTCGCCTCGCTCGAATCCGTGGGCTGGCTGTTGCACGCGCTCGTGCCGGTGATCCCGGGAGTGCCCGCAGAACCGGGAGAGATGAGTCTCGAGGCCTTCCGAGAGCTGCTGGGACCGAACGAGGCATCGCAGACCGTGGCGACCTTCCTCGAACCGGAACAGACCCTCGAGCGCTGCGGGTCCGACGACGAGATCGCCCGGCTTCGTGATCTGCGTGCGCGCTTCGATCCGCACGCGGTGCTGCACGACGGACGGCTGCCGCGCTGACGGTCAGGTCCCCGGGCCGGGTCGCCTCTTCCAGTCGTACTCGGTCTCCGGCCGTCCGCGGGTCCCGTATCGCGCAGACCGCGTGAGCACGCCTTCGGCGACCAGGTGCTCCAGGTAGCGACGCACGGCGACCCGCGACATGCCGAGACGCTCGGCGGCCTCGCTCGCCGAGAGCGGCCCGTCGGTGCGCAACTCGGCGGTGACCCTGTCGAGCGAGGCCGCCGAGAGCCCCTTGGGGAGGGGGATCGTCGCGGTGGAGCGCCCGAGCAGGGCGTCGATTTCCGCCTGCGTCGCTTCGCCCTCGGTGCTCCGCGCCTGTTCACGGTGCGCACGGTACTGCTCCATCCGCTCGCGGAACACCGCGAAGGGGAACGGCTTGATCAGATACTGGAAGACACCGAGTGCGGCCATCTGTCGAACGGCGTCGGCGTCGCGGACGCCGGTGATGGCGATCACATCCACGGCCGCGGATCGCCCGCGAAGCGTGCGGAGCACGTCGATGCCGGAGCCGTCCGGCATCGTGATGTCGAGCAGAACCAGGTCGAAAGCATCGGGGCGCTCGAGCACGGCCCTCATGGCGGCTCGAGCCCCCGTGCACTCGCCGGCGACGACGAACCCGTCGAGGCGGGCCATGTAGTCGCGATGCAGTTCGAGGGTCAGAGCATCGTCATCGACGATGAGTGTGCGGATCATGCCGGAGACCTCCGTGGCCCTGCTGCGGGGAGGACGACCCGGAACGTCGTCGGATCGTCGCTCACGGTCACGGAACCGCCGGCGCCGGTGACCACGGAATGGACGAGCGCGAGCCCGACGCCGCGACCCTGCGCGTCGGCGGGCTTCGTGGAGTAGCCCTGGTCGAAGATACGCTCCCGCAGGGAAGGCGGGATGCCGGGGCCGCTGTCCGAGACCTCGAGCATGATCCCGGCACCGTGCGGGCGGAGCGAGACCTGAACCCAGCGGTCGTCGGACTCAGCGGCCGCGTCCATGGCGTTGTCCACGAGATTGCCGAGCACCGAGACGGCGTCCACCGGGGACAGCGGTGTGCGAGGTGTGTCGGGTTCGATGCGCACCCGCCAATCGATGCCGCGTTCCTTGGCCTGGGAGGCTTTGCCGAGAAGGAGAGCACCCACGGCGGGATCCCCGTGTCGTCGTGCGGTCACCTGGTCGACGAGCGACTGGCTCTGTCGAGAAGTCTCGGTGAGGATCTCGATCGCCTCGTCCCGGCGCCCGAGTTCGAGCAGAGCGACGGCGGCGTGCATCCGATTCCCGTGCTCGTGGGTCTGCGCGCGCAGGGCTTCGCCCAGAGTGCGGATCGATTCGTAGGAAGAGACCGCGTCGCGCACCTGACCGGGCGGCAGATCGCCCGCGATGCGGCGGGTCACGCGTCGGGCGATCACGGCACCGCTGGCACCGAGGGCGACGAGGCCGATCGTGATGCCGAGGGTGAGAGGCAGGCGGCGGATCAGGGTGTCGGTGATCGACTCTGTCGTCACGCCGGCCGAGACCCAGCCGATCAGCGCGCCGTCCGTCGTCGTCACCGGCGCGATGGTGCGCACCGAAGGGCCGAGAGTGCCGGTGAACTCCTCGGTGAGTGGAATGGGCGACGACGGGATCGTTCCCAGGTAGTGTCCGCCGATCTGGTCGGTGTCGGGGTGCGTGATCCGCGTGCCGTCCGGCGTCATGACCGTGATGAAGTCGAGTCCTGCACTGGCGATCACCGCGAGCGAATAGGGCTCGAGCACCGGGGTCGCGGAGCCTGGATCATCCCCGCGCAGGCCGTCGACCACCAGGGGCGAGGAGGCGAACGCGGCGGCGGTGGCCGCCGTCACCCGTTCGGCCTCGGCGCGGATCGACCGCTGCGCCTCGACCACCAGGTAGACGGCCACCAGCGCGCCGATCACGACGGCCGCGACGAGCAGCACCGCGAAGACTCGGGATGCGGCGCTGCGTGCGCGGGAGGTATGCGCCATCGCTTCCTCCGATCGTCGATGCTCCGGTGCCGTGACCAATACGACCACAACTCGCCTCCGTGCGCGAAGTCGGAGACCGTGAGATCTGATCGGCGGCGACGCAGCCGCCCACCAGACGAAGACGTCGATGATCGAGGAGGACGCGATGGCGCTCACAACAGGATTCTCACTGCCGAAATTCAATTGGCGGCGAGGGAAGCAATCGTGGGACCGGCACACCTGGCTGTATGTGTCCGTGCTGCTGGCGGTCGTCCTCGGCGCCGTCGTCGGTCTCGTGTGGCCGGAGGTCGGCCAGGCGTTCGAGCCGCTGGGCAAGGGGTTCGTCGCTCTGATCAAGATGATGATCGCGCCGATCATCTTCTGCACGATCGTCGTCGGGGTGGGATCGATCGCCAAGGCGGCCACCGTCGGCAAGATCGGCGGACTGGCGCTGTTGTATTTCATGATCATGTCGACCTTCGCACTCGCGATCGGCCTCGTCGTCGGCAACATCATCCACCCCGGTGCCGGTCTCGACATGGCCTCCTCGACCTACGATGCGGTCGAGACCGAGGCCAAGACCACGCAGGAGTTCATCCTCGGCATCATCCCGACGACGTTCTTCTCGGCCTTCACGGGGGAGAGCGTGCTGCAGGTGCTGTTCATCGCGCTGCTCGTCGGCTTCGCCCTGCAGGGGCTCGGCGATCGCGGTGCCCCGATCATGGAGGCTGTCAAGCAACTGCAGAAACTGGTCTTCCGCATCCTCGGCATGATCCTGTGGCTTGCGCCTCTCGGAGCCTTCGGCGCCATCGCCGCGGTGGTGGGCAAGACCGGTGTCGCCGCCATCTGGAGCCTCGGAACGCTGATGGTCGCGTTCTACATCACCTGCATCCTGTTCATCGTCGTGATCCTCGGAGTGCTGCTGTGGACGGTCACGCGGGTGAACATCTTCACCCTCATGAAATACCTCGCCAGGGAGTACCTGCTCATCGTCGGCACCTCGTCGTCGGAGTCAGCGCTGCCTCGACTGATCGCGAAGATGGAGTTCGTCGGCGTCTCCAAGCCTGTCGTCGGCATCACCGTACCGACCGGATACTCGTTTAACCTCGACGGCACGGCCATCTACCTGACCATGGCCTCGCTGTTCATCGCCACCGGTATGGGGCAGCCGATGACGATCGGCGAGCAGATCGGCCTGCTGGTGTTCATGATCATCGCCAGCAAGGGTGCAGCGGGTGTCACCGGTGCCGGTCTCGCCACCCTCGCCGGTGGTCTCCAGGCCTACCGCCCCGATCTGGTGGACGGTGTCGGCGTGATCGTCGGCATCGACCGGTTCATGTCCGAGGGCCGCGCGCTCACGAACTTCACCGGCAACGCGGTGGCGACGCTCCTGATCGGCACCTGGACGAAGCAGATCGACCGCGACCGTGTGCGGCGCGTACTCAGCGGCGAGCTGCCGTTCGACGAGTCCCTGCTCGACGGCGTCGACGCCCACGGAAACGCGGACGCTCCGCAGGCTGCGGACATGCAGGAGCTGCGTGAGGCGGCGGTCACCGAGATGGCGGCGAAGGAGGAGCGGGCCAGGCTTCGCGCCGATCGCGCCTGACGCGAGATCGCGCACGACGAGAGGGTGAGGGATGCGGGAGGCCGGCCGAGCCGGCTCCCGCATCCGCGCGGTCAACCGCTCTTGCGTCGGAACTCGCGCCGGGTCTGCGGGGCGTTCGCACTGTGCACGGCGGAGTCGCCGTCGAGGTGTGCCTCGCCCTGCCGGTGGTGCGCGTTCTTCTTCTCGAGCGCTTCCTTGAACTTGCGCTTCATCTCCTCGGACGAGGAGGCGCCTTCTTCGGTGCTCATGCCCCGAGCCTAGAGCAACCGGTCCGGCCGGTCATCCTCTGGTGCGGCGCACGCACAGGTCGATCACCGCTCCGAGTCCGATCGCGAGCACGATCGACACCGGCACCGCGACAAGGGGGCTGCCGGGAAGGATCGCCGCAACGGCTGCACCGACCGCCGCCTGGTAGAGCGCCCACCCGGTCGCGGCCAGGGCGACGAGAGCGAGATAGCGGGGAGGATGGATGCGCGATGCTCCGGCGACCAGGTTGATCGCCAGGCGCGCGAACGGCACGAACCGGGCGGTGAACAGCACCGTCGCCATCCCGCCGTCCAAGCGGCGTCGGGCCCACACCAGAGCCTGCTGCACACGGGGCATCCTCATCCACCGCCAGCGCTCGGTTCCCACCGAACGCCCGATGAGGTAGCAGCAGGCGTCTCCGACGGCCGCGGCGACGGCGGCGCAGATGACCACGGCCCAGAGCGGCGGGGAACCCGTGGTCACGGCGACGGCGCCGAGCGCCGTCACCGCGACCTCACCCGGCACGACGACGAAGAAGGCATCGCCGACGACGAGCAGACTCATCACCGCCAGGCTCCACGGGCTGGCGAGCGATGCGGTCAGCAGATCCGTCGGCACGTCGCCCACTGTGCCCGCGACGGGTGAACGGGAACCAAAGACCGGATAGCCGGTGACCCGTTCTCCAGCATCCGGTGAACATCTGGTGCAGGGGAGCGTCTCCGGCGCATGGAGCTCCCGAGTCCCGTCATCCTGGTGCTGTGAGAGTAGCGATCGTCACGGAATCCTTCCTTCCGCACATGAACGGCGTCACCGGCTCGGTGCTGCAGATCCTGCGGCACCTCGAGCGGCGAGGGCATGAGGCACATGTCGTCGCCCCCGCTGCGGTCGGCGTCCCCGCCGAGGTGAGCGGGGCACGCATCGACGCGATTCCGAGCCTCGCGCTGCCGGGGTACCGTCATGTGCGGGTGGGTACGTCGAGCGCTCGCCGGGTCGCGTCCTCACTCGCGCGCTTCCAGCCCGATGTCGTGCACCTCGCCTCCCCGTTCGCTCTGGGATGGCGGGGGGTGCTCGCAGCCGAACGCCTCGACCTGCCTGCCGTCGCCGCCTACCAGACCGATGTCGCCGCATACACCCAGCGCTACCGGATCGCGGCGACCACCGGCATCGCCCAGACTCACATCGCCCGCTTGCACAGGCGCGCGACCCTGACCCTGGCGCCTTCGGCTGACTCGGCCGGGCAGCTCGCCGCGCTCGGCATCGATCGCGTCCGGCGGTGGGGGAGAGGTGTCGATGCCGAACGCTTCCAGCCCGCGCGGCGCCAGTATGCGCTCCGCTCCGAGTGGGGCGCCGACGTCGTGATCGGCTATGTGGGACGCCTCGCTCCTGAGAAGCAGGTCGAAGACCTCGCCGCGCTCCGCGACATCCCGGGCACGCGACTGGTGATCGTCGGAGAGGGACCCAGCAGGGCACGGCTGCAGGGCCTGCTCCCCGACGCCCTGTTCCTCGGCCACCTCGACGGCGGTGAGTTGGCCGCGGCGATGGCGTCGTTCGACCTCTTCGTGCACCCGGGCGAGAGTGAGACCTTCGGGCAGACCCTGCAGGAAGCGCACGCGAGTGGCGTTCCCGTCGTAGCCACGGGGCGTGGCGGCCCGCTCGACCTCGTACGCATGGGAATCGACGGTTGGCTCTATCGGCCGGGCGACCTCGACGATCTGCGGATGCGCGTGGCCGATCTCGCCGGAGATGCGCGCAAGCGACGCGCGTTCGGCGATGCGGGGCGCGAAGCCGTGCAGGAGCGCAGCTGGGAGAGCGTGTGCGATCAGCTCCTCGGCCACTTCGACGAGGCTCGGATGCTGCAGAGGGCCGATTCCGGGGCGCGCTCCCGCCGCGTCGTGCGACCGGAACCGTCCGCGCCGGTCACCGCCCGTCGATGGCACCGCTACGTCGCTCTCGGCGACTCCCTGACGGAAGGACTGTGCGACCCGGCACCCGACGGTGCCCTCCGCGGGTGGGCCGACCGCCTCGCCCTGCTGCTCGCCGCCAGAGGAGGCCTGCACTACGCGAACCTGGCGGTCCGGTCCAAGCGCGTGCGCGACCTCACCGGCCAGCAACTGACGCGAGCACTCGAACTGCGCCCCGACCTCGCGTCGATCCTGATCGGGGCGAACGACCTCGTGAAGCGCCGTGTCGACGTCACAGCGCTCGCCGCGGAGCTCGAGGGGGCGGTGCGACAGCTGCGGGGGATCGGTGCCGACGTGCTTCTGGTGACGCCGTTCCTTCCCGGGCGCCGCGCGGCATCGCTCTACACGAGGAGGTTCTCCGCCTTCGCGACCGCATTGACCGGTATCGCGGCTCGCACCGGAGCGATCCTGATCGACACGGACCTGTATCCCTCATTGGGCGAGCGCCCGAACTGGGGCGAAGACCTGGTGCACCTCAGCAGTCGAGGGCACCGTTTCCTCGCCTATCGCGCCGGCGAGATGCTCGGAGTGCCCGATGCGGACACACTGGGAGTGCTCGATGCCGCGATGCACGAGCATGAGCCCATCGGCGCGGGGGTATGGTGGCGCCGTCACGCGCTGCCCTGGGTCTGGCGTCGGCTGCACGGGCGGGCGGCGGGCGACGGGCGGCTCGCGAAGCACGACGACTACGTCTACCTCGGTCGCTCGTCCGCAGCGAGGACGGCCTTCGTCCGCTGACCTCGTGCTCCGGTGGACTGTTCGGTGCCGCCCCTGCCGTGGGTGCCTCAACGCCGCCCCATGCCGTGGTACTGCCAACCGGCAGCACGCCAGGAGAGGGAGTCGAGACAGTTCCGTCCGTCGATGATGATCCGTCCCCGCACGAGTGCGCCGGCGTGCTCGGGCGAGAGGTCGCGCCGGTACTCGTCCCATTCGGTGACGACGACGACGGCGTCGGCCTCCCGCAGCGCCTCGTCGCGGTCACGCGCGTAGCCGAGCTGAGGGTGCGCAGCCGCGGCGTTGTCGACGGCAGCCGGGTCGGTCACGACGACATCCGCGCCCAGCCCGCGCAGTCGCACGGCAACGTCCAGGGCCGGTGAATCGCGGATGTCGTCGCTGAACGGTTTGAAGGCGGCGCCCAGCACGGCGATCCGCCGGCCGAACACGAGCCCGCCCAGCGCGTCGACCGCGAGCTGCACCGCCCGATCACGGCGACGGAGGTTGATGCTGTCGACCTCGCGCAGGAACCCGACCGCTTCGCCGCGTCCCAGCTCTTCGGCCCGTGCGGCGAACGCGCGGATGTCCTTGGGAAGGCACCCTCCGCCGAAGCCGATGCCCGCGCCGAGGTAGCGTCGGCCGATGCGGGTGTCATGCCCGAGCGCGTCGGCGAGCAGGGCCACATCGGCACCGGAGGCCTCGGCGATCTCGGCCATCGCGTTGATGAACGAGATCTTGGTGGCCAGGAACGCGTTCGCCGCGCCCTTGACCAGCTCGGCCGTCGCGAGATCCGTGACGAGGAAGGGCGTCCCCGCGTCGAGGGCCGGCGCGTACACCTCTCGCAGGACTCCGACCGCGCGCTGACCCGCCGCATCGGCCTCGGCGCCGACCACGAGGCGGTCCGGGGTCAGAGTGTCGTGCACGGCCCAGCCTTCGCGCAGGAACTCGGGGTTCCACACGAGCGTCGCTCCCGTGACGGCGATGCGCCCGGCGACCGCGACGGCTGTACCGACCGGCACGGTGGATTTGCCCGCGACGACGTCGCCGACGCGCAGATGGGGGAGCAGCCCGTCGACTGCCGCATCGACGTGACGCAGATCCGCGGCATGCCCACCCGGCATCTGCGGAGTGCCGACGGCGAGGAAGTGCACGTCCGCACCCGCGGCGTCCGCCATCCGGTCGCTGAATCGGAGCCGCCCCGAGCGCAGGCCATCCGCCAGCAGCTCCGGCAGCCGTGGCTCGAAGAACGGTGCGGTGCCGGAAGCGAGGGCCGCGATCTTCTGCGCGTCGACGTCGATGCCGATCACGTCGTGTCCGATGGAGGCCATGGCGGCGGCGTGCACGGCACCGAGGTAGCCGCAGCCGATCACTGACAAGCGCATGGACTCCACCACAGCGGACGCCCGTCGCTTCGCGGAGTCCGCACGGTGAACGGGCTGTGGACGCGAGATGTCGGATCCGCGATGCGCGACGAGACGCAGGATTCGAGGTCAGCGCTGGTAGGGTGGATGAGGTTGACGTGTGTCAACCGCACAATTTCATATCGACTCATGGAGCGATCGGCGGAGAAGCTGGTCCCCTGTGGTGGGTTCCTCGGCGGATGTCGGGTGGCTTTCTACTGGTGGCCAGCGCAGGCGAGATTCGCGGGAGTGCCCGCGCGCCCGAACCCCTCTGTTCCGCTCCTTTGAACACGCTCGCGCGTCACATGGATTCGCGAGTCTAAACAAAGAAGGAGAGACCTCTTGGAAGGTCCTGAAATCACCGCCACCGAGGCCGTTCTCGACAACGGCCGCTTCGGCACCCGCACCATCCGCTTCGAGACCGGCCGCCTCGCGCAGCAGGCTCAGGGCGCCGTCGCCGCGTACCTCGACGGCGAGACCATGCTCCTCTCGGCCACCAGCGCAGGCAAGCACCCGCGCGAGGGCTTCGACTTCTTCCCGCTGACGGTCGATGTCGAGGAGCGTTCCTACGCTGCCGGCAAGATCCCCGGTTCGTTCTTCCGCCGCGAGGGCCGCCCCTCCACCGAGGCGATCCTGGTCTGCCGTCTGATCGACCGCCCGCTGCGTCCGTCGTTCGTCGACGGCCTGCGCAACGAGGTCCAGATCGTCATCACCGTCCTGTCGATCGCACCGGGCGAGTTCTACGACGCTCTCGCGATCAACGCCGCTTCCGCGTCGACGCAGATCTCGGGTCTGCCGTTCTCGGGTCCCGTCGCCGGTGTGCGCCTCGCGTTCATCCCCGGCCAGGGCGAGCACGCCGACCAGTGGGTCGCGTTCCCGACCGCCGAGCAGGTCTCGGAGGCCGTGTTCGACCTGATCGTCGCCGGTCGCGTCGTGACCAAGGCCGATGGCACGGAAGACGTCGCCATCATGATGGTCGAGGCCGAGGCCACCGAGCACAGCTGGAACCTGATCAAGGCCGGCGCCACCAAGCCGAACGAGGATGTCGTGGCCCAGGGCCTCGAGGCCTCGAAGCCCTTCATCGCGCAGCTCGTCAAGGCTCAGGCTGAACTCGCAGCGACCGCCTCGAAGGAGCCGGGCGTGTACCCGGTCTTCCCCGCGTACAGCGACGAGGTCTACAGCTTCGTCTCGGAGCGCGCATTCGCCGAACTCAGCGACGTGTACCAGATCGCGGACAAGGTCGAGCGTCAGACCGCTGACGATGCGATCAAGGACCGCGTCAAGGCAGAGCTGATCGAGGCCACCGAGGCGGGTTCGCTCCCGGCCGCGGCGCCGCTCGAGTTCTCCGCCGCGTACAAGTCCGTCACGAAGAAGATCGTGCGCGGACGCATCCTCACCGAGGGCGCCCGCATCGACGGTCGTGGTCTGGCGGACATCCGTCCGCTCGACGCCGAGGTGCAGGTCATCCCGCGCGTGCACGGCTCCGCGATCTTCCAGCGCGGCGAGACCCAGATCCTCGGTGTCACCACGCTGAACATGCTCAAGATGGAGCAGCAGATCGACTCGCTGTCGCCTGTGACGAGCAAGCGCTACATGCACCACTACAACTTCCCGCCCTACTCGACCGGTGAGACCGGCCGTGTCGGTTCGCCGAAGCGTCGCGAGATCGGGCACGGCTTCCTGGCCGAGCGCGCCCTTGTGCCGGTGCTGCCGAGCCGCGAGGAGTTCCCGTACGCGATCCGTCAGGTCTCCGAGGCGCTGAGCTCCAACGGCTCCACCTCGATGGGCTCGGTCTGCGCGTCGACCCTGTCGCTGCTGAACGCGGGTGTGCCGCTGCGCGCCCCCGTCGCCGGCATCGCGATGGGCCTCGTCTCCGACGAGGTCGACGGCGAGACCCGCTACGCGGCTCTGACCGACATCCTGGGTGCGGAAGACGCTCTCGGTGACATGGACTTCAAGGTCGCCGGTACCAGCGAGTTCGTCACGGCGATCCAGCTCGACACGAAGCTCGACGGCATCCCGTCGTCTGTGCTCGCCGGCGCGCTGACCCAGGCCCGTGAGGCTCGTCTGACGATCCTCAACGTCCTGAACGCCGCGATCGACGCTCCGGACGAGATGGCGCCCACCGCGCCTCGCGTCATCAGCGTGCAGATCCCGGTCGACAAGATCGGCGAGCTGATCGGCCCGAAGGGCAAGACGATCAACGCGATCCAGGACGAGACCGGTGCGCAGATCTCCATCGAGGAGGACGGCACCGTCTACATCGGCGCGACCGACGGCCCCTCGGCCGAGGCCGCCCGCGCCCAGGTCAACGCGATCGCCAACCCCACGAACCCGGAGGTCGGGGAGCAGTTCCTCGGCACCGTCGTGAAGATCGCCACCTTCGGTGCGTTCGTCTCGCTGCTCCCGGGCAAGGATGGCCTCCTGCACGTCACCGAGGTGCGCAAGCTCGCCGGTGGCAAGCGGGTCGAGAACGTCGACGACGTGCTCTCGGTCGGCCAGAAGATCCTCGTGAAGATCACGAAGATCGACGACCGCGGCAAGCTCTCGCTCGAGCCTGTCCTGGACGACGCTCCTGCCGCTGACGCAGCACCCGCCGAGGACGCTGCAGCCGAGTAAGCGCAGCGTTCCAACGGAACCCGGGTCTCTCCGTCAGGGAGGGGCCCGGGTTCTGCGCTGTCACGGTGTGACCAAATCGTTATCGGGCGTTTCCGCGCCGTTCCCCGGATTGGTCAGGACGTTCGCTGAATTCGCTTACCCTCGAAGTACGCACCGGGGGGTGCAGATCGAGCAGGTACGCAGGTCGGCACGCACCGATCGACGCGGGGGTGAGAGAGTATGCGGTTGTTCAGCGTAGGCGCAGGAGCGTCTGAGGAACGTGCCCAGCAGGGCGTCGCCGAGCATCCCTCTGCGCCCATCCCGATCGTCGGGCCAGGGATAGGGGAGACGATCCGAACCGCTCTCGGCGAGACCGGCTACGAGACGTTCCCGTTGATGCTGGGAGCTGCGGAGTTCGGCTGGAACGTCGACCTCGAGACCAGCCACGGCATCCTCGACCGCTACGTGGAGTTCGGCGGAAACGCGATCCACACGGCTGACGGCTTCTCCGGGGGTCGCAGCGAGCACATCATCGGGCAGTGGCTGCGTTCACGCGGCCAGCGCGACCGCAGCATCGTGAGTGTGCGCATCGGTGCCCACGCCGACAACCCCGGTCTGGGCTCGGTCAATCTCGTCCGCGCGGTGGAGGGGTCCCTGACGCGTCTCGACGTCGATCGCATCGATGTCGTCTACCTCGACGCCACCCTCGATGCGACCACGAACCTCGAAGACACGTTGGCGACCGTCGAATGGTTGACGGAGGCCGGAAAGATCGGTGCGCTCGGTGCGTTCGGGTTCGCGCCGGAGCGGCTCGTCGAGGCACGCATCCTCGCGTCGGCCGGCTACCCGCGCATCAAGGTGATCGATGCGCCTTACAACCTCGTCCGTCGTCAGCCGTTCGAGGGTGATCTCCGGCTCGTCGCGGGTGCGCAGAACCTCGCTGTCACGCCATCGCACGCGCTCGAGCACGGCTTCCTCTCCGGGCGCCACCGCAGCAAGGCGCTCACCTCGCGCGGCGTGCGGGGCGAGCAGCTGCGAGGGCACCTCAACCGCCGGGGAATCAAGATCCTGCGCGCTCTCGATCAGGTCGCCGAAGAGGTGAGCGCTCCGGTCGCGGCGGTATCCGTGGCTTGGTTGCTCGCCCAGCGCACGGTCGCCGCTCCGATCGTCAACGCCTTCGCCAGCGATCACGTCGATGAGCTCATGCAGGGAGCGGGCGTCTCGCTTTCGCGCAGCCAGGTCGCCGAGCTCACCCGGGCGGGAAACTGAGTATCCCTTCACCCGTGACATAGGGTGGAAGGGAGGCCCGGCGGATGCTGGCGATGAAGCGAGCGAGTTGTGACGCACTACATATATCTGGTCAGACACGGTGAACATCAGGATGCCGAGCATGGTCTCGCCGACGGACCCCTCTCGCCGAGAGGCCAGCGTCAGGCGGAACTGATCGCCGACCGTCTGTCGGGGCTTCCTCTCGATGCCGTCTGGCATTCGCCGTTGCTGCGTGCGAACGAGACGGCGCGAGCGATCGCGGCACGCCTTCCGTCGGTCGACCCCGAGCCGACCGCACTGCTCTTCGATTGCGTTCCCACGGGGATGACCGAGGAGACTCCTTCGGTGTTCGAGCCGTTCTTCGGATCCGTCACCGAGGCGGAGATCGAGGCGGGGCGGGCGCAGATGTCGGATGCCGTGAACGAGTTCCTGGTGCGCAAGACCGGCGATGTGCACGAGGTGCTCATCACCCACAACTTCGTGATCTCCTGGTTCGTCCGCGAGGTGCTCTCCGCCCCCGAGTGGCGGTGGATGACCCTCAACCAGTCGCACTGCGGTCTGACGGTGATCGCGCAGAAGCAAGGGCGACCATGGACGCTGCTCACGCACAACGACACCGGCCACCTTCCGGTGGAGCTGCGGACCGGGATCCCCGACGCGCTCCTGGTCTGAGCCACCTGCGCAGGCGCAAGATGGTGCGTCCGGCCCGCGCGCCCCGGGCCGGACGGCGTCACCCGCGAAATAGACTGGACGCATGACCACGCAGGTAGCACTCGTCGGCGGAACCGGGAAGCTCGGAACGATCATCGGTGCGGTGATCGACGAGCTCGAGGGGTTCGAGGTGAGCCGGGTGCTGACCTCATCCAGTGATCTGTCCGAACTCGACGGCGCCGACCTCGTGGTCGACGCGTCGACGCCGCAGGTCAGCATCGACGTCGTGCGCGCCGCCGTCGAGCGCGGCATCAACGTGCTGGTCGCGACCTCCGGCTGGTCGGCTGAGCGCATCGCTCTGGTGCGTCCTCTCGTCGAAGCGGCGGGCACCGGCGCGGTGTTCATCCCCAACTTCTCGCTGGGATCCGTTCTGGGTTCGGCGCTGGCCGCCGCGGCTGCGCCCTTCTTCGGCTCGGCCGAGATCATCGAAGCCCATCGTGAGACCAAGATCGACTCGCCGAGTGGAACCGCTGTGCGCACCGCGGAACTGATCGCCGCCGCCCGTGCCGAACAGGGGCCGGTCAGTGCACCGCACGCTGACCAGCGCGCCCGCGGGCAGCAGGTCGGCAGCGTGCCCATCCATTCGCTGCGTCGTCCCGGTGTCGTCGCCAAACAGGAGGTCATCCTCTCCGGTCCCGGCGAATCGCTCACGTTCACGCACGACACGATCGATTCGGCGCTCGCCTATGCCCCCGGCATCCGGCTCTCTGTGCCGTTCGCGGTGCAGGCCACGGGTGTGTTCGTGGGTCTCGAGCACATGATCGACATCGGCATCCGGTCGTGATGTCGCGCATCGGCGTCGCGCTGATGGCCGCGGCGCTTCTGGTCTACCTCGCGGTGGCGATCTGGCTCGCCGTGATGTTCATCTCGGTCGGCACACCCGTGTCGATCGGCATGGGGATCACGCTCCTCGTTCTGGCGCCGATCGGAGCCTGGGCGCTCATCCGCGAGATGATGTTCGGATTCGGTGCCGACCGCCTCGGGCGACTTCTCGATGCGGAAGGCGGGATGCCGCCGGTCGAGACCGAACTGACCCCCAGCGGCAGGATCGCCCGCGCCGACGCGGATCCGCTCATCGCGCGGTACGCGGCCGAAGCGGATGCGGCAGGCGAGGACTGGCGGGCGCGCTACCGGTTGGGCGTGGTGCAGGATGCGGCGGGCCGCCGCAAGGACGCCAGGGCCAGCATTCGCGAGGCCATCCGTCTCGCGCCGCGCCGACCCTGACGACACACTCAGGCGAGCGTGGCCTCGAGGGTGATCTCGATTCCGGCGAGCGCCTGCGACACCGGGCAACCGGTCTTGGCGCCGTTCGCGATCTCCTGGAACGCCTCTGGCGTCAGGTTCGGGACCGTCGCGTTGACGTTGAGGTGGCTGCCGGTGATGCCGACGCCGGGCTTGAAGGTGACCGAGGCCGTCGTGTTCACGCGCTCCGGCGGGGTGCCGTTCTCGGCGAGCGCGTGCGAGAGCGCCATGCTGAAGCAGGAGGCGTGGGCGGCGGCGATGAGCTCTTCCGGGGTAGTCGTCGTGTCGCTGCCTTCGCTGCGGGCCTTCCAGTTGATCGGGAAGGTGCCGAGGTTCGACGACGAGAACGCGACGGTGCCGGATCCCTCCATGAGCGATCCGGTCCAGGTGCTGGCGGCTTCGCTGGTGACGGGCATGATTCCTCCGGTTCTCGAGCTGCGGGCGCAGCGTCGACTCGTGGTCAGCCTAGCGAGCGTGCTGCCCACGCGGAACCGCGGTCAGGCGGGGGTGGCTTCGCGACCGACGACGCCCGCGCGCTGCAGCAGGAGGTAGAGCTGGCAGCCCAGGCAGAAGGCGAAGGCGGCGTTGAGGAACGCGGCGATGAATGCCGCGGACGTCGCGATCGGCAGCGCCCACGGAACACCCAGGAGGTGCAGGACGAGGCCGACCCCCACGACGAAGAGCCCGACGCCCTGCGAGAATCGCGGCGGCCGCGGGTCTTCGAGCTCTGTCGGAGCGGCGAGGCGCGGACGGATCGCTGAGCGGAACAGCGTGCCCCAGGGGGCCGTCTGCGGAGACACCGATCCCCAGAGGAACAGGAGAGCGATGACGACCGTGAGGAGGAACCCCGGGTCGAGAGCGCGCTGCAGGAGCGTGGCCGAGGAGATCGCCCACCCGGACGGAACGAAGCTGGCGTCGGCGAGGGGCTGGTAGGCGAACCAACCGAACGAGGCGATTCCGGTCCGGAGAGTCGAGATCCCGATCAGGGCCAGGAACGTCGCCACCAGCAGCAGGACCGCGGTGATGGCGGCGGCGAAGCGGGGGCCTCGGGGGTCGATGCCTGCGGGGGTGCTCATGGGGCGCTCCGGTCTTCCGGCTCAGACGGCGGTGAGGGCTTCGGTGAGGGCGTGCCTGGTCGGCACTCCGTGGAATCTGGCGCGGACGGCACCGGCACCGTCGACCACGAAGGTCGTGGGCGTCTGGAGCACCTTGTAGCGCGCGGAGAGATCGGGCCGGTGCGTCAGATCGACCTCCACATGGGCGAGACCGTCGTGGTCGTCGGCATACGAACCGAGCAGACGTCTCACCTGTGGGCACCGCGCGCACATCTCGGTGCTGAACTGCACGAGAGTCGCGCGGGACCCGAGCTCCGAGGTGACCGCGTCCGCCGGATCGAAGCGGAGAGCACCGCCGTCCCGCCGTCGTCCGTCTCGCCGGCGCAGCACGACGCCGATGCCCGTCGCGAGCACGAGGAGTGCTGCGGCGATACCGAGGGCGAGCGCGGGCGACATGGGTCGAGGATATGTCGTGTCGAAGCGGGATCGGGTCGATGTTTCCGACGATGACGGAGGGCCCACGCGCGGAAGCGGTTCCGCCCGAGGAGGCGAGCGTGACGGTATCGTGGCTGTCATGAGCGCAGCCGTCCCGACTCCTTATGAAGACCTGCTCCGCGACGTCCTGGAGACCGGCACGCATAAGTCCGATCGCACCGGGACGGGGACGACGAGCGTCTTCGGGCGTCAGATCCGCTTCGATCTGTCGAAGGGCTTCCCCCTCATCACCACCAAGCGCGTGCACTTCAAATCCATCGCGTACGAGCTCCTCTGGTTCCTGCAGGGTGATTCCAACGTCGGGTGGCTCCGCGAGAACGGGGTCACGATCTGGGACGAGTGGGCCGATGAATCCGGCGACCTCGGCCCGGTCTACGGGGTGCAGTGGCGTTCGTGGCCGACGCCGGACGGGGGGAGCATCGACCAGCTGTCCGACGTGATCGAGCAGATCCGACGCTCGCCCGACTCCCGTCGGCTCATCGTGTCTGCCTGGAACCCGGCCGACATCCCGGACATGGCGCTCGCGCCCTGTCACGCGCTGTTCCAGTTCTACGTCGCCGACGGCAAGCTCNNCGTTCAACATCGCCTCCTACGCCTTGCTGACCATGATGATCGCCCAGCAGGTGGGTCTCGAGCCCGGAGACTTCGTCTGGACGGGCGGAGACTGCCACGTCTACGACAATCACGTCGATCAGGTGCGGGAGCAGCTCAGCCGTGAGCCCTACCCCTACCCGACGCTGCGTTTCGCGCGGAAGCCCGAATCGATTCTCGACTACCGCTATGAGGACTTCCTCGTGGAGGACTATCAGCACCACGCGCCGATCAGGGCGGCGGTGGCGGTATGACCTGGGTCGGGTTGATCTGGGCCGAGGCGCACGGAGGGGTCATCGGTGCCGAGGGTGGCATGCCCTGGCACGTGCCCGAAGACCTGGCGCACTTCAAGGAGGTCACCCTCGGCGCTCCCGTGGTGATGGGGCGCAAGACCTGGGACTCGCTGCCCGAGCGATTCCGCCCGCTCTCCGGACGGGACAACATCGTGGTGACCCGGCAGCAGGACTGGTCCGAAGAGGGCGCGCGGCGTGCATCCACCGTCGCCGAGGCCGTTCGCGGACTCGACAGGGTCTGGATCATCGGTGGGGCGGAGATCTTCCGACAGGTGATCGGCGACGCCGATCGGCTGGAGGTCACCGAGATCGATCTCGACGTCGCTGGCGACGCCTACGCACCGGCGAAGACCGGGTGGCGCCTCATCGACGAGGGGGAGTGGCTCACGTCGCGCACGGGAGTGCGGTACCGCTTCCTGGGATACGAGCGCTGATGCCCACCGCACTGATCACCGGAGCCAGCGCCGGACTGGGCGCCGAGTTCGCGCGTCAGCTCGCGCGGCGACGTGCCGACCTCGTCCTGGTGGCGAGATCAGAGGACGCGCTGGAGACGCTGGGCGCCGAACTGCGGAGCGAATACGGGGTCGCGGTCGAGATCATCCCCGCCGACCTGGCGGATGAGGCCGGCGTGGAGAAGGTCGCCGCGCGCCTGCGCGACACGGCGGACCCCATCGACCTCTTGGTGAACAACGCCGGGTTCGGTCTTCCCCTGCAGTTCGCCGACAACGACATCGACGATGAGGTGCGTCATCTCCGTGTACATGTGGAGGCGTCGATGCGGCTCATGCACGCGGCACTGCAGTCCATGCGTGGTCGTGGCGGTCGCATCATCAATGTGGCTTCCGTGGCCGGCTTCATCTCCCGGTCGACGTACTCCGCCTGCAAGGCCTGGCTCATCGGATTCAGCCGCTGGGCGAATGCCGAGTACACGCGTGATCGCGTCTCCGTCACGGCGTTGTGCCCCGGGTTCACGCACACCTCCTTCCACGAGCGCATGGGGCTCGCGGTGGGCCAGGAGGGCGTTCCCGGCATCATGTGGTTGAACGCGCGGGACGTCGTCCGCGTCGGCCTGCGCGATGCCGCCCGTGGCAGGTCGGTCTCGGTGCCGTCCCTGCGGTACAGGGTGATCGTGGCGCTGACACGCCTCCTGCCGAGCACGCTCACCTCCCGCGTGGCGCGCCGCGGCCGCGTCTGACCGGCAGCCGTCATCTGATCGGCAGCGGTCAGTGGAACCTGCCGAGCAGGATCCCCGCTTTGGCGATCGCCGCGATGGTCTCCCCGTCGGTGATGTCGCCGTCGGCGATCATGCGCAGCACGTGCGCGAAGGGGACCCACGAGACGGCCTGGATGCCTTCTTCGGTCTGGCTCTCGGCGGCGTCGCTCCCGTTCTCGTCGTCGTCCTCAGCGACCGGGCGCAGATCGCGTGCGAGGAAGACGTGTTCGGGCGCCTCGGCGATCCCGTTCAGAGCGTGCATGGTGCCCAGGGCCGTCCACTCACCGGCTTCGAATCCGGTCTCCTCCCGGAGCTCGCGTCTCGCCGCGAGCAGGGGGTCTTCCCCGTCGCTGCCGCCAGCGGGGACCTCGATGGTCGTCCCCACGGTGTAGCGGTCGATCGTGACGAGACACACACGGTCTTCCTCGTCCACGGCGACGATGAAGACCGCCGGGTGCTGCATGGTGACGACACCATAGATGCCGTCCGCGCCCGCGGGGCCCGTGACCTGGTCCTCCCGCACACGGATCCACGCGTTCTCGTACTTCGTCTCGGTGCCTCGTGTGACCCATGTCATGCTTCGAGCGTAGAACGGAGACGTCATGCGCGTCACCGCGTCCGCATGAGCGGCAGCCGAACCGATACGCTGGGTCTATGACGCACTCGGGCAACCCATTCGGACAGGTTCTCGTCGCGCTCGTCACTCCGATGACGGCCGACGGCGAAGTCGACTGGCCCGCCGTCGAGAAGCACATCGATGACGTGATCACCGCGGGAGCGGACGGCATCGTCGTGACGGGAACGACAGGTGAGACCTCGACCCTGACGGACCCCGAGAAGCTCAAGCTCGTGGAGGTCGGCAAGTCCGTCTCCGCAGGCCGCGCCAAGATCATCACCGGCGGCGGCTCGAACGAGACCGCCCACGCGATCGAGCTCTACAAAGCCAGTGAGAAGGCCGGCGCCGACGGCATCATGATCGTCACGCCGTACTACAACAAGCCGACGCAGGCCGGCATCCTCACGCACTTCCGTCTGGTCGCCGACGCGACCGATCTCCCGGTGATCCTCTACGACATCCCCGGGCGCACGGGTGTGCCGATCAAGTACGAGACGATCCTGCGTCTCGCGAAGCACCCGAATATCCTCGCCGTGAAAGACGCCAAGGGCGACTTCTCCGAGGTGAGCCGCGTGCTGAACCAGACCGATCTGATGTACTTCTCCGGCGATGACGCGAACGTGCTGCCGCACCTCGCGATCGGCGCGACCGGTCTCATCGGCGTGACGGCGAACGTCGCAGCGGCGCCGTACCGCACGATAATCGACGCGGTGAACGCCGGCGACCTCGCCACGGCGACCGCCGAGCACAAGCGCCTCGAACCGCTCGTCCGCGCGGTGATGACGCATGTTCCCGGAACCGTTGCGGCCAAGTACATCCTGCACGGACTCGGTCGCATCTCGAGCCCGCGCGTTCGCCTTCCCCTGGTCGGTCCCGAGGAATGGGAGGCCGCGCTCATCGAGGATGAGCTCGACCTCGTGCAGAACGTTCCCGGAGCCGATTTCTCGAACTTCCGACCCGACCGCAACGCGGCTGCGGGTGGTGCCCTGCCGAAGGTGCACGGCACGACGCGCTGAGTCGCGTCGCCATGAACGAACGGACGCGCGGAGTGTCCGACTGAGGAGACAGCATGTCCATTCCCCTGGTAGAACCGACCGCTCTCGACGAAGGGACGCTGCGGGTCATCCCGATCGGCGGACTCGGCGAGATCGGTCGTAACATGACCATGTTCGAGTACGACGGGAAGATCCTGATCGTCGACTGCGGTGTGCTCTTCCCCGAGGAGCACCAGCCCGGTGTCGATCTGATCCTTCCCGACTTCGAGCCCATCCGCGACCGGCTCGACGACATCGTCGGCGTGGTGCTCACGCACGGTCATGAAGAC
Source organism: Microbacterium sp. UBA3486 (assembly GCF_002377845.1). NCBI lineage: Bacteria > Bacillati > Actinomycetota > Actinomycetes > Micrococcales > Microbacteriaceae > Microbacterium > Microbacterium sp. UBA3486. The sequence continues at coordinate 131,664 of NZ_DFQP01000083.1, read as the reverse complement.
CACATCGGCGCGGTTCCGTATCTGCTCCGGCTCAAGAGCGACATCCCCCTGATCGGCTCGGGCCTCACCCTCGCATTGGTCGAGGCGAAGCTCAAAGAGCATCGGATCAAGGCCTTCACGCTCACGGTGAAAGAGGGGCAGCAGGAGCGGGTCGGTCCGTTCGACCTCGAGTTCGTCGCCGTCAACCACTCGATCCCCGATGCACTGGCCGTCGCCATCCGCACACCCGCAGGCATGGTGCTCGCCACCGGTGACTTCAAGATGGACCAGCTGCCGCTGGACGGTCGGATCACCGACCTGCGTGCGTTCGCCCGCCTCGGTGAAGAGGGCGTGGACCTGTTCCTCGTCGACTCGACGAACGCCGACGTCCCCGGCTTCACCCCGACGGAGCGCTCCATCGGTCCCGTGCTCGACCAGGTGATCGCGAAGGCGCCCCGTCGCGTCATCGTCGCGAGCTTCTCCAGCCACGTCCACCGCGTGCAGCAGGTGATCGACGCCGCGCACGCCAACGGCCGCCGTGTCGCGTTCCTCGGCCGCAGCATGGTCCGCAACATGACCATCGCCGAGCAGCTCGGCTACCTCAAGGTGCCGGACGGGGTGCTGATCGACTTCAAGAAGGCGCGCGACCTGCCGGACGAGCAGATCGTCTACATGTCGACAGGCTCCCAGGGCGAGCCGATGGCCGTGCTCAGCCGCATGGCGAACATGGACCACGCGATCGAGATCAGCGAGGGTGACACCGTCATCCTCGCCTCCAGCCTCATCCCCGGCAACGAGAACGCCGTGTACCGCGTCATCGACGGACTGACCAAGCTCGGCGCGAACGTCGTGCACAAGGCGAATGCGAAGGTGCACGTCTCCGGGCACGCCGCCGCCGGTGAGCTGATCTACTGCTACAACATCCTGAGGCCGAAGAACGTCCTCCCCGTGCACGGCGAGTATCGGCACCTGATCGCTAATGCCAAGCTCGCGCAGGACACCGGTATCTCCGAGGAGAACACGATCATCGCCTCGAACGGCACCGTGATCGACCTCAAGGACGGCGTCGCGAAGGTCACCGGGCAGCTCGACCTCGGATTCGTTTACGTCGACGGCTCCACCGTCGGAGAGATCACCGATGCCGACCTCAAGGATCGCCGCATCCTCGGCGAGGAAGGCTTCATCTCCGTGATCGTGGTCGTGGACGCCGGCACCGGACGCATCATCTCCGGTCCCGAGATCCACGCGCGCGGTGTCGCCGAGGACGACTCGGTGTTCGACGACGTCACGCCGAAGATCGTCGCTGCGCTCAAGGAGGCGTCGGGCAACGGCGTCCGCGACACCCACGCACTGTCGCAGGTCGTGCGACGCACGATCGGTCGCTGGGTGAACCAGCGGCTCCGTCGCCGTCCGATGATCGTGCCGCTCGTCATCGAGGCATGACGACAGGCGAGTCGTCTCGCACTCACGGGTGAGCGTCATCCCGATGTAACACCGACGTCCTATGCTCGCGTCATGTACAGGGGCTTCTCCCTTCGCAGGGCGGCGCAGACGGATGCGATGTTCCTCGGCGACATGCTCGTCGAGGCCGCCAATTGGCGCGCCGGGGGAGTGCGTCCCCGTCATGAGGTGCTGACGTCGCCCGACCATCGGCGTTACCTCGCGGGCTGGAAGCGCATGGCGGACGACGGACTGGTCGCGGCCGGCGACGACGGCACCCCGGTGGGTGCGGCCTGGTACCGGGTGCTCCCGCAGAACGATCCCGGGTTCGGTTTCATCGGCGTCGCGGTCCCGGAGCTGATCATCGGTGTGCACCCGCTCTGGCGTGCCCGAGGCGTCGGGCGGGCGCTGCTGCGCGGCGTCGTGCACCTGGCGGGCTCGCAGGGGCATGCCCGGATCAGCCTGAGCGTGGAACGGGACAACTTCGCGCGCAACCTGTATCGAGCCGAGGGTTTTGCCGTGGTGAGTCAGGGCGCGACCCGCGACACGATGGCTCGCGGCACGGCGTGATCGCGCCCCTCGGATCCATGGAAAGCCGCGTCATTACGCGGAGATGTCGGCTGTTGGACGTAACGTGAGAGCATGGCCAGGAGTACCACGAAGACAGAGAGCGCGTCGACCAGCGCACCGTCGCGCCCCAAGCGGCAGACGGCTCCCAAGGCCCAGCCCGCTCGCAAGGCGCAGCCCGCTCCCAAGAAGTACATCGACGAGGCAGACAAGCCGCCGGTCGCCGTCCGGGCCTGGGTCGGGCTGGCGCACGGGGTCGGCGGACTCTTCCGCGCGTTCGGCCCCGAGACTCTCGAGAAAGACGATCGTCGCGACGGTTTTCCCTTCCTCCTCGTGCTCCTCGCCGTGCTCGGAGCGGTCAACGAGTGGTTCTTCATCGGCAACGAGGTCGCTGCGAACATCAGCGCGTATTCGGTCGGAGGGCTGATCGGGCGCGTCGCATTCGTGATGCCCGTTCTGCTGCTCCTGCTCGCCGGATGGCTCTTCCGCCACCCCTCGTCGGTTCACGACAACGGCCGCATCGGAATCGGTTTCGGGTTGTTCGTCCTGACGCTCGCCGGCTTCTGCCACGTCGCGGGCGACGGCCCACAGCCCAAGGAGGGCATGCTCGCACTGAGCGAGTCCGGCGGACTCTTCGGATGGATGCTCGGCCAGCCGCTCAGCTACCTCACCGACATCCCCGCGTACATCGTGCTGTCGCTGCTGGCGGCGCTCAGCATCCTCATCCTCACCAAGACTCCGCCGAACCGCATCGGCGCCCGTCTCGGCGATCTCTACGCCTGGATGTTCGATGCCGAGCGTCCGGAGAAGTCGACCAAAGACTCCGCGGCGATCGACGACGCCGACAAGGTCGACGATCCCGACGTGCTGCCGTGGTGGCGTCGCAACAAGACCGGCCGCGAAGAGGACCCCGACGAAGGCACGCTCGGCTCCGACGACATCACCGCGCTGCTCACGACGTCCGACCCGACTCCCGCCTATGACCAGGCCGTCGTCGTCGAGAACCCGTACGACGCCGCCACCGAGGTGCTGTCCGACGTGAGGTCCGTCGCCGATTCGCTCGCGGAGCAGCAGACCACGGCGCTGCTCGACGACTCGTCCGACACCGGAGAGGCGCCGGAGCTTCCCGGCCTCGACGGCTTCGGCACCGAGGGGCCAGGCGACCGCGGGCCGCAGGCGCCCGTGACGCCGTACATCCTGCCCTCTCCCGGCCTTCTGGTCGAGGGGCCGCCTCCGGTGATGCGCTCCGAGGCCACCGACAAGGTGATCGAGCAGATCACCAGTGTGCTGTCGCAGTTCAAGGTGGATGCGAAGGTCACCGGCTTCTCGCGCGGCCCGACGGTCACCCAGTACGAGGTCGAGGTCGGCCACGGCGTCAAGGTCGAGAAGATCCTTCAGCTGAGCAACAACTTCGCCTACGCGGTCGCCTCGAACGACGTCCGCATCCTCTCGCCGATCCCGGGCAAGAGCGCGATCGGCATCGAGATCCCCAACGCCGACAAGGAGATGGTCGCGCTCGGCGACGTGCTGCGTTCGCCCGCCGCGCAGAAGAGCACGCATCCGATGACGATCGGCGTCGGCAAGGACGTCGGCGGCAACATCGTCATCGCGAACCTCGCGAAGATGCCGCACCTCCTGGTAGCAGGTTCCACCGGCTCCGGTAAGTCGAGCTTCGTGAACTCCATGATCACCAGCCTGCTGATGCGGGCGCGGCCCGCCGATGTGCGCATGGTCCTCATCGACCCGAAGCGCGTGGAGCTCACCAGCTACGCCGGTGTCCCGCACCTGATCACGCCCATCATCACGAACCCCAAGAAGGCGGCCGAAGCGCTGCAGTGGGTCGTGAAGGAGATGGACATGAGGTACGACGACCTCGCGTCTTTCGGCTTCCGTCATATCGACGACTTCAACCGTGCCGTGCGCGCCGGGGAGGTCGAGCTGCCGGTGGGCAGCGAGCGCGTTCTGAAGCCGTACCCGTACCTTCTGGTCGTGGTCGACGAGCTCGCCGACCTCATGATGGTCGCCCCTCGCGACGTGGAGGACTCGATCGTGCGCATCACGCAGCTCGCGCGAGCCTCCGGCATCCACCTCGTCCTCGCGACCCAGCGGCCGAGCGTCGACGTCGTCACCGGACTCATCAAGGCGAACGTCCCGTCTCGGCTGGCCTTCGCTGTCACCAGTGTCACCGACAGCCGCGTCATCCTCGACAGCCCCGGGGCGGACAAGCTCATCGGTCAGGGTGACGCGCTGTTCTCGCCGATGGGCTCGTCGAAGCCGTTCCGTCTGCAGGGCGCGTGGGTCGACGAGAAGGAGATCGACGCGGTCGTCAAGCACGTCACCCGCCAGGCTCGTCCGGACTATCGTCCCGACGTGCAGGAGGCGATGGAGCCGACCAAGAAGAAGGAAGTCGACGAAGACATCGGCGACGACCTGGAACTGCTGCTCGCGGCTGCCGAGCTCATCGTCTCGTCGCAGTTCGGATCGACCTCGATGCTCCAGCGCAAGCTGCGGGTCGGCTTCGCGAAGGCCGGTCGCCTCATGGACCTGCTGGAGTCACGCGAGATCGTCGGCCCGTCCGAGGGCTCCAAGGCGCGCGACGTGCTGGCCACGGCCGAGCAGCTCCCACAGGTGATGGCCAAGCTGCGCGGTGACGACGTTCCGACGTCGCCGCCCGCTTCCGCCGCCCCTGTCGCTCCGCCGGTGCCACCCCTGCCCCAGACGCACGATCCGATCGCTGCCCAGTATGAGGGGCTTCCCGAGGTGGAGGCCGAGGGCGACGAAGACGCCTGGGGCCTGACGGGACGCGACTGATGGCCATCCCGCGGCAGCTGCCCAACGCCATCACCGTCGCGCGCATCCCGCTGGCGGTCGTCTTCTTCGTCCTGTTGCTGCTGGGCGGAACCTACGGCCTCGCCGAGCCCGGCCTCCGGTGGGCGGCCGCGGTCATCTTCATCGTGGGGATCTCCACGGACTGGGTCGACGGCTACCTCGCGCGCAAGTACGACATCGTCAGCGATTTCGGCAAGCTCTGGGATCCCATCGCCGACAAGATGCTCACGGGGGCCGGGTTCATCGGACTCGCCATCCTCGGCGAGGTCGGCTGGTGGATCGTCGCCGTCATCCTCGTGCGCGAGTGGGGGATCACGATCCACCGGCTCATGGTCGCCAGCGAGCATGTCGTCGCTGCGGCCTGGATGGGCAAGATCAAGACGGCGTTCCAAGGTGTGGCGCTCGGCTGGGCGTTGCTTCCGCTGCACTATTTCGTCGGTCTCGACGCATGGACGTTGATCACCTTCATCCTCATGCTCATCGTCCTGGTGCTCACGGTCGCGAGCGGTATCGACTACATCGTTGCGCAGGTCCGCGGCTCGCGCCGGAAGTCGTGAGCGACGCGGCTGCTGCCGTCCTCGCGGCGCTGGGTCGACGGGGATGGACGCTCGGAGTCGCGGAGTCGCTGACCGGCGGCGCCCTGTGCGCCGACCTGGTCTCGGTTCCCGGCGCGTCCACAGTGCTGCTCGGCGGGGTGGTGGCGTACGCGACGCCGGTGAAGGCGTCGGTGTTGGACGTCGACGCGGACCTTCTCGCCGTGCACGGGCCGGTGCATCCGCAGGTCGCGCTGCAGATGGCAGACGGAGTGAGGAGTGTCGTGCGCGTCGGCGGCTCGCCGGCCGATGTCGGGGTGTCTACGACGGGAATCGCCGGTCCGGATTCCCCCGACGGGCAACCGGTCGGCACGGTGCACATCGGCGTGGTGACGCCGGCGGCGATGAGGACGACGGCCTTCCGTTTCCTCGGAGATCGCGACTCGATCCGCGCGCAGACGGTCGCGGCAGCGCTCGAAGAACTGTGCGCGATGCTGGCGGAATAGCAGGACCGCCGGGGTGGTTGTCTCTGATGTGCTCACACTTAAACCACAGAGTGCAGGGGTAGATTCTGTGCATGCCAGGGGTACTAGACTGGCTGTCTCATCGGGGGAGACCTCGAACGATCACATGGGGAGGAGGTTCCGATGATTCTTGTACGACAGGAAATCGGCGATGTGCTGAGGGACTTCCGCCTGCAGAAGGGGCGCACGCTCCGGCAGGTCGCAAGCAAGGCGTCGGTTGCGCTCGGCTACCTCAGCGAGGTCGAGCGTGGGCAGAAGGAGGCGTCGAGCGAGATCCTCGCTTCCGTCGCCGACGCGCTCGACGTTCCCATTTCGACGATCATGCGCGAGGTCGGAGACCGCATCTCGGTGCTCGAGGGCATCCAGGTCTTTCCGGACGTCGTTCCCGACGACCTCGTCGCGTCGATCGAACCTCAGCTTTCGCTGCACTGATCCCCGGTCGGGGAAGCCATGCGTCGTAGCGAGTTCCTCCGCGCCGTCGAGACCGAGTTCCAGGCACGCGCGTCCTCTCTGGTGAACGACCTGACGCTCAGCGCTGTCGGCGGTCGAACAGCGCTCGAGGCGCTGGCCGAGGGAACACCGCCACGCGATATCTGGTTGGCGCTGTGCGTCGAGATGGATGTTCCGGAGAACAGGCGACATGGCGTCGGTCGGCAGGAGCCGCGCGGACGCTGAGTCGTTCGTCGATCTCCGATGCCTACGGGACACGACCTGAGATTCACGGCGTGTCGTCGAAGATCTGTTCGAAGCGGGCGTAGTCTTCTGCACAAGTGGTTCAGGGAATCTGTTCTGCACGGTATGTGAGCTCTCCGCGTCGATGTCGGTGGCCTCTCCTACGGTGGAAAACAAGCCGAAGAGCCATTACGCCTTGTCGGAGAGTTTCTCCCAACCGGGAGAGCCGCGACAGCCTACAGGCGGCATCACGCGCGCAGAAGGAGCACATCATGCCATCACCCGCCGACCGCGAGAAGTCCCTCGAGACCGCCCTCGCCCAGATCGATCGCCAGTTCGGAAAGGGCTCGGTCATGCGGCTGGGCAGCGATGAGCGCGCCCCCGTGGCGGTCATCCCCACCGGCTCCATTGCCCTCGACGTCGCTCTCGGCGTCGGAGGCCTCCCGCGTGGTCGAATCGTCGAGATCTACGGACCGGAGTCCTCGGGTAAGACGACCCTCACCCTGCATGCGATCGCGAACGCTCAGCGCGCAGGTGGCATCGCCGCGTTCATCGACGCGGAACATGCGCTCGACCCCGACTACGCTGCGAAGCTCGGCGTCGACATCGATGCGCTCCTGGTGTCGCAGCCCGACACCGGTGAGCAGGCCCTCGAGATCGCCGACATGCTCGTGCGCTCGGGAGCCATCGACCTCATCGTCATCGACTCCGTGGCGGCGCTCGTGCCTCGCGCCGAGATCGAGGGCGAGATGGGCGACTCGCACGTCGGTCTGCAGGCGCGACTCATGTCGCAGGCGCTGCGTAAGCTCACCGGTGGCCTGAACCAGACCAACACGACGATGATCTTCATCAACCAGCTTCGCGAGAAGATCGGCGTCTTCTTCGGTTCGCCCGAGACGACCGCCGGTGGTAAGGCGCTGAAGTTCTACGCCTCGGTGCGCATGGATATCCGTCGTATCGAGACCCTCAAGGACGGAACCGACGCCGTCGGAAACCGCACCAGGGTCAAGGTGGTCAAGAACAAGATGGCACCGCCGTTCAAGCAGGCCGAGTTCGACATCCTCTACGGCGTCGGCATCTCCCGTGAGGGCAGCCTGATCGACTTCGGCGTCGAGCACGCCATCGTGAAGAAGTCGGGCTCGTGGTACACCTACGACGGTGACCAGTTGGGCCAGGGCAAAGAGAACGCGCGTACCTTCCTGTTGAACAACCCTGATATCGCGCTGGCGATCGAGACGCAGATCAAGCAGAAGCTCGGTATCGGCGGCCCCGCTTCGGTACCGGCAGCTGCAGACGAGCTCGCTGAGCGTCGTCCGGCCTGATGAACGACACGCGTGGGGGCGATCCCGACCGGATCGCCCCCATCATCCCCCTCTTCGGCGGCGGGTCGAAGAAGCAAACGCACACGCCGCCGCCTCGCCTGGCGGAAGGCGACGACCAGTCGACGGACGATCCCCGCGCCAGCGACGCGGCGGTCTGGCGCACGACCTGGGATGCCCCTCCGGACAGTGCCTCGCACATCGACGCGTCCGACGCGGGTACTCCCAGCGATCGTCATCCCGCGCGGGGGATCAGGGGCAGTTCCGCCACAGCGTCGACGCGCCCGACGAAGTCCGCTCCTCACCTTCGCGTACTCGGCGGCGGAAAGAGCGACGATGCCGGCGCCGACGAGAAGGCATCGCCGGACGAGGTGCGTGTGGCCGCGGAGGAGTCTCTCGTCCGTAAGCTGCGGGCGCGATCGTTGTCCATCTCGGAGGCCCGACAGGTCCTGCGAGGCGTCGGCCTCGACGGTGGGGTCGTCGACGACGTGATCGATGACTTCTCCCGCCGCGGCTATCTCGACGACGCCGCCCTCGCCGCCGTGCTGGTGACATCGGGCGTCGAGCGGAAGGGACAGGGACGGGTCGCGTTGTCTCGCGCACTCGCGCAGCGCGGCATTCCGCGCGATGTGATCGACGGCGCTCTCGACGAGTTGCCGGACGACGATGAAGATCGCGCGCTCGAGTTCGCTCGCGGCAAGGCGCGGTCGATGAGTCGGCTCGATCACGACACGGCTCTGCGGCGGCTGGTGGGCCAGCTCTCACGACGCGGCTACAACGGAGCCGTGGCGATGAAAGCCGCAAAGGCTGCGCTGCGGGAGAACTCCTTCGGAGGTTCCACGTCCGGGGTCCGATTCGTCGACTCGGACTGACGCCAGGACGCCGCGACAGCTCAGAAACGGCTCGTACAATGGGGAGATCATGACTATCCCGCGCAGCGAACCGACGATCATCGGCGCGTCGTCGGCAGCCGTCGACGACGACGGACGACAGCGATCGTATGAAGTGCGCACCTTCGGGTGCCAGATGAACGTGCACGACTCCGAGCGGCTCTCGGGCTCGTTGGAGAGCGCCGGCTATGTGAGAGCCGTTGACGGTGACGAGGCCGACGTGGTGATCATCAACACCTGCGCCGTCCGCGACAACGCGGCAGGCAAGCTGTACGGCACCCTCGGGCACCTCGCTTCCGTCAAGCGTCGCAAAGAAGGCATGCAGATCGCCGTCGGCGGCTGCCTGGCACAGATGGACAAGCAGGCCGTGCTCGACAAGGCACCCTGGGTCGACGTGGTGTTCGGCACGCATAACATGGGCTCACTGCCGGGTCTGCTCGAGCGCGCGCGACACAACGGCGATGCCGAGCTCGAGATCCTCGAGTCGCTCGAGGTCTTCCCCTCGACGCTGCCGACCAAGCGCGACTCGGCGCACAGCGGCTGGGTCTCGATCTCGGTCGGCTGCAACAACACCTGCACCTTCTGCATCGTTCCGAGCCTGCGCGGCAAAGAGAAGGATCGTCGCCCCGGCGACATCCTGAACGAGATCCGTCTCCTAGTCGAAGACGGCGCGATCGAGGTCACGCTTCTCGGCCAGAACGTCAACTCCTACGGGGTCGAGTTCGGTGACCGTCAGGCCTTCGGCAAGCTCCTGCGCGCGGCCGGCGACATCGAGGGGCTGGAACGGATCCGGTTCACGAGCCCCCACCCCGCGGCGTTCACCGATGACGTGATCGACGCCATGGCCGAGACGCCGAACGTGATGCCGCAGTTGCACATGCCGCTCCAGTCGGGGAGCGACCGCATCCTCAAGGCGATGCGCCGCTCCTACCGGAGTGAGCGTTTCCTCGGGATCCTCGAGCGGGTTCGTGCCCGCATCCCGAACGCCGCCATCACCACGGACATCATCGTCGGGTTCCCCGGTGAGACCGAAGGCGACTTCGAGGACACGATGCGGGTGGTCGAACAGGCGCGCTTCTCGAGCGCGTTCACCTTCCAGTACTCGATCCGCGAGGGCACACCCGCGGCGACGATGGAGGATCAGGTCCCCAAGGAGATCGTGCAGGCCCGCTACAACCGCCTGATCGCTCTGCAGGAACGCATCTCGCTGGAGGAGAACCAGAAGCAGGTCGGCCGTGAGATCGACGTGCTGGTCTCGACCGGCGAAGGCAAGAAGGACACCGAGACACACCGCCTCACGGGACGCGCCGAAGACAACAGGTTGGTGCACTTCGAGGTGACCCCGGGGTCCGAGCTGCCTCGCCCCGGAGACGTGGTCACGGTGACCGTGACGCACGGCGCCCCGTTCCATCTGCTCGCCGACGATCCGACGGGTGCGCCCCTGAAGATCCGTCGGACCCGCGGCGGCGACGCGTGGGATCGATCGCAGTCGGAATCGTGCGCAGTCCCCGCCCCGGTCGGCGACGGTGCACCGAAGGCCGTGTCGCTCGGTCTGCCCACGCTGCGTGTGGGCGTGTGACCGGACGGGATGCGACCGGACGGAACGTGCCGGGGCCACGTCTCTGGGCGATCGTCGGGGCGACCGGCACCGGTAAGAGCGATCTCGCGATCGAGCTGGCCGAGACGCTGCGTGCGGAGGGAAATCCCGCCGAGGTCGTGAATGCCGATGCCATGCAGCTCTATCGCGGGATGGACGTCGGCACCGCGAAAGTCTCGATGACGGAACGCCGGGGCATCCCGCACCACCTCTTCGACGTACTCGATGTCGACGAAGATGCGGCTGTCGCGTGGTACCAGCCGAGAGCTCGTGAGGCGATCGAAGAGATCCACCGCGGGGGAGGAGACGCGATCCTCGTCGGCGGGTCCGGTCTCTATGTATCGAGTGTCGTCTACGACTTCCGATTCCCTCCGCGCGACCCGGAACTGCGGGATCGTCTCGAACAAGAGCTCGAGACCCGAGGGGCCGCGCATCTGCTCGAACGTCTGCGAACTCTCGACCCGGAAGCGGCTGCTCGCGTCGATCCACAGAATCCGCGCCGCATCATCCGTGCGCTCGAGGTCCTCGAGCAGGGGAGCGAGACGCACGGTGCCTCGCTTCCGGAGAAGCCGGTCCTGTGGCATCCGCATACTCGTCTCATCGGTCTGCATGTGGACCGCCCCTCTCTCGTGGAGCGGCTGGATTCCAGAGTCGAGCGCATGTGGAAGGGCGGCCTCCTCGCCGAAGTCGAGGATCTTCGTGCGCACGGGCTCGAGCGTGGAGGGACGGCTCCTCGCGCGATCGGGTACGCGCAGGCCCTGGCCCAGCTCGACGGCGGCCTCACGGAGCGTGAGGCGATCGCACAGACCCAGGCGCTCACGAGACGCTATGCGCGACGCCAGGTGTCCTGGTTCAAGCGGTATCCCGACCTGGAGTGGTGGGAGGCTCCGGTGCGGGCCGTGACGCTTCTCCACGCCTGATCTCGATGTCGGAGGGTGCTGCGAAGCTGGCCGGATGACGACGCACTTCTACACGGCCTCCAGTCTCGACGGGTTCATCGCCACCGAGGAGCACTCATTGGACTGGTTGCTCACACAGGACATCGACCAAGACGGACCGATGGCGTACACGGGTTTCGAGCGGAACATCGGCGCCCTGGCGATGGGGTCCTCCACCTACGAGTGGGTGATGCGCCATGAAGAGGGCCGCTGGGGGTACAGCCAGCCCACGTGGGTGTTCACCCACCGTCGACTCGACCTCCCGAAGGATGGCGATGTCCGACTGACGCAGGCCGACATCCGCACGGTGCATGCGGAGATGGCGCAGGCGGCGGGTGGGAAGGACCTCTGGGTCGTGGGCGGCGGAGACCTGGCGGGTCAGTTCGCCGACGCCGGGCTGCTCGATGAGGTGTGGGTGCAATACGCACCCGTCACCCTCGGCTCGGGAGCCCCGTTGCTTCCGCGCAGACTCGACCTCGAGTTGATCGAGGTGGCGCGAAACCGGAACTTCCTCTGCGGTCGGTACCGGCTCGCGCGGGGCGGAGAAGTCCGCGACGATCTCTAGACTGGACCCATGGTCGCATTCACCAAGGGGCACGGCACGGGCAACGACTTCATCATCATCGCTGACCCGGACGGTGAGCTCGACCTCACCGTCGAGCAGGTCGCCGTGCTCTGCGATCGTCACTTCGGCATCGGTGCAGACGGAATCCTCCGCGTGGTGAGGTCGTCGGCGATTCCCGACGGTGCGGCTGCACTCGACGAAGAGCCGCAGGCGGAATGGTTCATGGACTACCGCAATGCCGACGGATCGGTCGCCGAGATGTGCGGGAACGGCGTCCGCGTGTTCGCCCACTATCTCGTGCGCTCCGGTCTTGCGGCGATCGAACCCGGCTCGACCTTGCCGATCGGCACGCGGGCGGGAGTGCGCGATGTCACCCGAAGCGCCACGGGATATCAGGTCGACCTCGGCCGGTGGAAGCTCTCCGGGGATGACCCGCTCGTTCGCGTCGACGGCTTGTCTGTCACCCGTCCAGGTCTCGGAATCGACGTCGGGAATCCGCACGTCGTGGTGGCGCTCGCGTCGGAGGCTGAGCTCGCGTCCCTCGAGCTGCACCGTGCGCCCGACCTCGACCCGCTGCTGCCCGCGGGAGCCAACATCGAGTTCGTCGTACCCGGCGAACCGCTCGTGCGCGACGGTATCGGACATGTGAGCATGCGTGTCTATGAGCGCGGGGTAGGAGAGACCCTGAGCTGCGGCACGGGCGTCGCGGCGACGGCCCTGGCAGTGCGCTATTGGGCGGGCGAGAACGCCCCGAGCAACTGGCAGGTCGAGGTGCCCGGGGGTACGCTCGGCGTTCGAATGTTCCCGGCGGAAGACGGTGAGCACGTCGCTCTCTCCGGGCCGGCTCAGCTCGTGTTCCAAGGCGAGGTCGACCTCGCCTGAGGTCCTGACCGTCGGCTTCGGCAGGCCCGCATCGGCCTCATCCGAGAATGATCGGCTCCGTCGGCGGGTTTCCGTGCTTGCGCACTTTCAGGATGCGGTAGCCCTTGCCCGTAGCGGTGCGGAAGACGCTGTAGCCGGGCTGGAAGGTCGATCCGATCCACCGCTGGAGCGAATCCGCACCGAGATTGCGCTGCACGACCAGCCAGGCATCGCTGCGCTCGTCGAGGCGCGGGATCCATCGCTCCAGAAGGCCGTGGAGTTCGTTCTTCCCGACGCGGATCGGCGGATTCGATCGGATCGTACGGAATGAGACGTGCTCGGGAACATCGTCGGGCAGGGATGCGTTGACATTGGTGAGCCCGAGAGCTGCGGCGTTGCGACGCACCAGATCGAGGGCACGCTCATTCACGTCGACGGCCCATACCGTCGCATGGGGAGCGGCCAGGGCCATCGACAATGTCACCGGACCCCAACCGCTGCCGAGGTCGAGAAGATCGCCGCCCGGGGGTACCGGGGGCATGTTGGCGAGGAGCACTGCAGTGCCGGCGTCGAGACGATCCGGGCTGAAGACCCCACCGGCGGTGGTGACTTCGAGCTCTCGACCCGCGAGTGATACGCGGATCTTACGCAGATTCTCGGGGCTTGCCGGGGCCGCAGTGAAGTAGTGATCTGACCCCATACGGTGAGCGTACCGGACAGCGCGGGCTAAGGTTAAGGCTCGCAACAAATCCCAGAGACAAGGAACGGATGACGGAGACCACCACACCCTCCACCGACGACCACACGGTCGATCGTGTACTCGCGAACGCGGAGAAGCGCTCGGACGTCCACCTCTTCGGCGCCGCACAGGCGCTGCAGGACGAATCGACGGCATCGCACGCGAGTACGGACGGCGCGCAGTGGGATCTCGAAGACCGACATGCTCTTCGACGCGTCGGTGGACTCTCGACAGAGCTCGAGGATGTCACCGAGGTCGAGTACCGGCAGTTGCGACTCGAGAACGTCGTACTGGTGGGCGTCTACCCCCAGGGGGCGCAGGAAGATGCCGAGAACTCGCTGCGGGAACTCGCCGCTCTGGCGGAGACCGCCGGCGCCGTCGTGCTCGACGGTGTCCTGCAGCGCCGCCCGCACCCCGACGCCGCGACATACCTCGGCCGCGGAAAGGCCCAGGAGCTCAAAGACATCGTCGCCGCTGTCGGGGCCGACACCGTGATCGCCGACACCGAGCTCGCGCCGAGCCAACGACGCGCTCTCGAGGACGTCGTCAAGGTCAAGGTCATCGACCGCACCACGGTGATCCTCGACATCTTCAGCCAGCACGCGAAGAGCCGAGAAGGTAAGGCCCAGGTCGAGCTCGCCCAGCTCGAGTATCTGCTGCCTCGTCTTCGCGGTTGGGGTGACTCGATGAGTCGCCAAGCCGGTGGTCAGGTCGGCGCCGGCGGCGCAGGCATGGGCTCGCGTGGTCCCGGTGAAACCAAGATCGAACTCGATCGCCGACGGATCCGCACGAAGATGGCTCTGCTTCGACGCCAGATCCGAGACTTCGGCCCTGCCCGCGACGCCAAGCGCGCCGAGCGCAAGCGGAACACGATTCCTTCCGTCGCGATCGCCGGATACACGAACGCCGGCAAGTCGAGTCTGCTCAATGCGCTGACCAGCGCTGGCGTCCTGGTCGAGAATGCCCTGTTCGCGACGCTGGATGCGACTGTGCGTCGTACGGAGACCGAAGACGGGCGTGTCTACACGCTCACGGACACCGTCGGGTTCGTGCGCAATCTCCCGCATCAGCTCGTCGAAGCGTTCCGGTCTACGCTGGAAGAGGTCGGCGAGGCCGACGTCGTGCTCCACGTCGTCGACGGTTCGCATCCCGACCCGGCAGGTCAGCTGCAGACCGTGCGCGACGTGCTCGGGGATGTCGGCGTCCGCGACCTTCCGGAGATCGTCGTCTTCAACAAGGCCGATCTGATCGCGGAGGACGAGAGGCTCGTGCTCCGTGGCCTTCAGCCGCACGCCCACTTCGTGTCGTCGCGGTCGGGCGAGGGAATCGCGGAACTGCGCGCAGCCGTCGAAGAAGCGCTCCCGAAGCCCGCCGTCGAGGTGCATGCCGTGATTCCGTATGACCGCGGCGATCTCGTGGCAGCGATCCACGAGTCGGGCATGCTCCTCTCCGTGGACCATCGAGAGGATGGCACCGCGGTGCATGCACGCGTGTCAGAGCGTCTCGCCGCGGAACTGGCGCCTTTCACCGCCCACGGCTGAACGCGACTATCGCGCGAGGAACCGCGCCTCCACCGTTGCGGAGATGACGATCTCCTCGGGCTCGTACTCCATGGCGGGTGCCGAGTCGGCGGCGAACGCCACGCCTCCACGCGCTTTGAGCATCGGAGCCCCGGGTGACGGCTGTCCGCTGGAGATGAGGCCGGTATCGGCGATCTCCAGCGGCGTGACCACACCGAGGCCGAGCGCGCCCGCGTAAGCCTCGGCTCGGGTCACGGCGACACCGACAGCGTCCGCCGCCACATCGCGCTCGATCCGCGTGCGCGTCTCGGGCGTGAGGTGCCAGTCCACCCCACCGATCTCGACGCCGTCCCAGGGGGAGATGTCGGAGACCCAGAGCGAGAGCTGGGAGGCTTCCGCGAACGTGGCGGTGTAGTCGATGCTGGCGTAGTAGACGGGGGCGAGGCGCTTGCCCTCGCTGCTCCAGGGGCGTTCGGCGCGCACCGAGAGCCGCTTGCTGGTCCAGTCGACGACGCTGCCGGCGTCTGCGCGCTCGGTGATGCTCGCGCGCACAGGCTCGGCGAGCCGCATCACGTTCTCGACGACCGTGGTGCGCTCGGGGCCCTCGGTGCGCACGCCGACACGGATGGTGGCGCGCTCAGGCGCGACTCGCGCTTCATGCTCGCCGCGGACGGTGACGGTGACTTCGCTCATGGGGTGACTCTACGCCAGCGGCTGGACCCGCCGTGGAATGGCGTGGCGGCGGAGAACGTTGTAGTCTGTGATGCTCGGGTGTTCCTCACCCGGGATGGTAATTCCACAGTGTGACAGCGGCTCCTTCGAGAGAAGGACCACGGGGCTGATCGGTTTCGACAGCGCCTGTGAATCCACGAGAAGCGGGCCGAGGATGCAGAGTTATCTCGTAAACGCTCTCTGCAAAAAAATAGTTGCCGAAACCAAGCGCAACGACTTCGCCCTCGCTGCATAAGCGAGCCCGATAGTCCGTCAGGCCGTATGTGATTCCGATACGGATCCTGGCGTCATCTAGGAATCTTGCTGCGTGATGGCGTCTGGACGTCACGTGGGACTCTTCCCAGGCTGGGCTCGTCGACTTAGGTGTCTGTGACAAAGGTCGGAGCCGAGCAGAACGTCTTCACAGACTGCGCCCGGAGAAGGCGTGGAGACTCAGCGTTGGACGGGGGTTCGATTCCCCCCAGCTCCACCATGTCGCTGTCACACAGGAATGAGGCCCGCCTCCCCAGTGATCACTAGGGAGGCGGGTCTTTTCATGTCCGCTCAGACGCCTGGGTACCGACGTCGTGGACCTATATTGAAGTCTGTGGACACGACCCCCGCAGACGTCTCAACCGGTCTCACGCAAGCTCAGGTCTCCGAACGCGTCGCCGCCGGAAAGACGAACGCCTTCGTTGCCGACACGAGTCGCAGCGCCTGGAGCATCGTGCGCGCGAACGTGTTCACGCTCTTCAACGGCATCGTCTTCGCCTGCTTCTTCGTGCTGTTCCTGGTCGGACGCTGGCAGGACGCACTCTTCGGACTCGCCGCGTTCGCGAACGCGATCATCGGATGTGTGCAGGAGTTCCGGGCGAAGTCGGCGCTCGATCGTCTGGCGCTGATGAACGCGCCGCGTGCGCTGGTGCTGAGAGACGGCGAGGAGGCGGAGATCGCCCCCGGCGACGTGGTCCTCGACGATGTCCTCGTCCTCCGCGCGGGTGAGCAGGTCCCTGCCGATGCCCGCGTGGTCACGGCCAGAGGCCTGCAGATCGATGAGTCGATGCTGACCGGGGAATCCGATCCGGTCGAGAAGCAGCCCGGCGACGACGCGCTGTCCGGGGCCGTGGTGGTCGCGGGGGAGGGAACCGCGACGGCGACGCGTGTGGGCGCCGATTCCTACGCGAACCACTTCGCCGGGGAGGCGAAGCGCTTCTCCCTCGTCTCCAGTGAACTGCGCACCTCGGTCAACCGGGTGCTGAAATGGGTGAGCTGGATCATCGGCCCCGTCGGCCTGCTCGTCCTGAACGCGCAGATCATCGTGCTCGGCGGCTACACCACCGTGTTCTCGAACGGCGCGTGGGTACAGGCGGTGGTGAACACGATCGCGTCTTTGACAGCGATGATCCCGCTGGGCCTGGTACTCATGACGAGCATCGCGTTCGCCGTCGGAGCCTCGAGGCTCGCACGCAGACAGGTGCTGGTGAACGAGCTGCCCGCGGTGGAGGGGCTCGCGCGAGTCGACATGGTCTGCCTCGACAAGACCGGCACGCTCACCGTCGGGGAGATCGGCTTCGACGAGACACATCCCCTGGACGGTCTCACCTCGGAGCAGGCCGAGAACGCGGCGACGGCACTGGCCTGGTACGCCGCATCACCGGACGCGAACGCGACGGCGCGTTCGCTGCGGGCGGCCTACCCGGTGGTCACGCCGGTCGTCGTCGAGGGATACATCCCGTTCTCATCGGCGCGCAAGTGGAGCGCGGTGTCATTCATCGGGGGATCAGGGACCTGGGTCATGGGCGCACCGGAGATGGTGTTCGGTGACGCGGCGACGTCATCGGACACGGAACTCGGGCGCACCGTCACCGCACTCGCCGAGACCGGTCGCCGCACCCTGGTCCTCGGGTACACGGAATCGTCCCTCTCCGACGCCGATGTCGATTCCGAACGGCTGCCGAACGCGCTCCAAGCGATCATCGTGCTCACCTTCCGCGAGCAGGTGCGCCCCGATGCAGCGCAGACCCTCGCCTATTTCGGTCGCCAGCAGGTCGGCATCCGCATCATCTCCGGCGACAACCCCCGCACGGTGGCGGCCATCGCCCGTGAAGTCGGTCTCGATGTCACAGAGGGTTTCGACGCCAGGGAGCTTCCCGATGACGACGCCCAGCTCGCCGACGTGCTCGACCGGCACACCGTCTTCGGGCGCGTGACCCCCGAGCAGAAGAAGCGCATGGTGACGGCGCTGCAGAGTCATGGACACACCGTCGCCATGACCGGGGACGGCGTCAACGACGCCCTCGCGATCAAGGCTGCGGACATCGGCATCGCGATGAACTCGGGGTCGCCGGCCACGAAGGCCGTCGCCAGACTCGTACTTCTCGACGGGCAGTTCTCGCATCTGCCGGACGTCGTCGCCGAGGGGCGTCAGGTCATCGCGAACATCGAGCGGGTCTCGATGCTGTTCTTGAACAAGACGGTGTACGCCACCTTGCTCGCGATCATCTTCGGCGCGTTCCTCCTCGAGTTCCCGTTCCTGCCGCGACAGCTCTCCATCACGGACGGCCTCACGATCGGCATCCCCGCCTTCTTCCTCGCGCTCATGCCGAACGCGGCGCGCTACGTGCCGGGTTTCCTCCGACGGTCGTTGAGTTTCGCGATCCCGTCGGGCATCGTCGTCGCGCTCGGGCTGACCTGGTACACGTTCATCGCGCGTGGACTCGGTGTGCACGAGGAGCAGCTGCGCACGGGCGCCACCGTGATCCTGGCCGTCGTCGGCATCTGGATTCTGGCGGTCCTCGCCCGCCCGCTCAACCGGTTCAAGGTGGCGGTCGTCGGGGCGATGTTCATCTTCCTCATCGCGGTGTTCACGATCCCGCTCGCTCGCGAGTTCTTCGTGCTCGTCGACCCGGGGGAGGACCTCGCCGTCGCGCTCACCGGGATCACGATCGTGATGGTCGCGGCCATCGAGATCGTGCGCTTCGCGCATCGCCGTCTGGTGCTGACGGTGCCGACGAGGGACGCTCCACGCGCGACGACGTCCTCCTCCACGGTGCCCGTCTCCTCGTCGGGCCCCGTCGCCACGGTGATCACCACGGTGGTCGCTGTGCTCGCATACGTCTTCGGCGCGCTGGCGACGGGCTTCGGGATACTGGTGTTCCTGGGACGCTACGACCCGGACGTGAGCGCCTCGGCCTTCTCGCTCACCGGCGCCGCCATCGCCCTGTTCGGTCTTCTGGTCTTCGCCGTCGCCGCCGGAGTCCGCCGCGGAAGCGGGCTCTCACGCCTCATGCTCACGATCTTCCTCGGCATCGCGATCGCGTTGAGCGCGGTCGTCCTCGTGTTCGGAGACCGCTGGGACTGGGGAGCGGCCTTGACGGTCGCGTTCGCGGCCGCGATCATCGTGCTGCTGTGGATACCACCGGCCTCCCGCACCTTCGGGCGGATACTCGAGAGTTCGATGGGGTCGGGTCGCCCCTGACGGGCATCGACCCCGACGGGTGTCGACGACGGCTCTAACGCGGCCACTCGATGAGGATGAGCCCCTGGCGCGTGTCCGCGAGGCGCACCCATCCGTCGCCGAAGAGATACGTCATGCCGTAGCCGTCTTCGTCCGTGCCCATGGCGTATCGGGCGTCTTCGGTGAAGTAGACGCCGTCAGGGCCGTCTTCCCGCTTCCAGCCCTCGGCGAGAAGTGCGGCCTGTGCCGATGCGGCATCGGAGTCGTCGATCGGAGACCAGCCGTACAGCTGCCCGTGGTCGGATCCGACGGTGTAGTCGGCCCAGAAGCACAGCAGCCCCTCGGTCAATTCGACACCCCCGACGACGAACTCCTTCGTCTCGGCGGTCCAGCCGGCATCGGCGAGAGCGGTGACCGTGCCGGCCGAGATCATCGACTCGCAGGTGAGTTCCGTTTCGGCCGGCTCCGGCGTAGGCGAGGTCACCGGCGCGGAGGATGGCGTCGGCTGCGGACTGTCGGCATCGGGCGTGGGCGACGTGCGCGGCTCCGGAGCGGTGCACGCGGTGAGGGCTCCGACGAGCAGCAGGACGCCCGCGGCTGCGGACATGATGCGGGAGTTCATCGCGGGGCCTCGTGGTTCGATCAGTTCTGCATCAGGGTGAGGAAGTCGTCGTGAAGGGTGCCGTTGGTTGCGAGTGTCGAGCGGGCGGAGATCGTCTCGACACCGTCGACGTCGGTCATGCGCCCGCCGGCCTCGCGGACGATCGGGACGGCCGCTGCGATGTCGTACTCCTTGACGTCGAACTCGGCGACCATGTCGATGCGTCCTTCGGCGAGGAGCATGTACGAGTAAACGTCTCCATAGGCACGGTCTCGCCAGACACGCCCGGCCACGGCCAGCAGCGTGTCGAGGCGCCCCGCCTCCGACCACTGCCCGATGCTCTGGAAGCTCACGCTCGCGTCGTCGAGAGAGGAGACCGACGACGTCCGGAGCCGACGCGGTTCGCCCTCGAGCGTGGTCCAGGCGCCTCCTCCGGCCGATGCCCACCAGCGCCGTCCGAGCGCCGGCATGCTCACCACTCCCACCTGGGGGACGCCGTCGATCGCCAGCGCGATCATCGTGCCCCACAGCGGGACGCCACGAAGGAAATTGGCCGTTCCATCGATCGGGTCGATGATCCACTGACGCTGGGTGCTGCCCTGCGCGCCGAACTCCTCGCCGAAGATGCCGTCTTCCGGCCGCTCGGTTTCGAGCATGCTGCGGATCGCGCGTTCCGTCGCGAGATCGGCGTCCGTCACGTGGGAGTTGTCGGCCTTCGTCGAGATCTCGAGGTCGGACGCGTCGAACCGGGGGAGCGACTGGGCATCGGCGGCATCTGCCAGGCGGAGTGCGAGTTCGAGGTCTTGCCGCAGGCTGTCGGGGGAGGTGGTCACGGTCTAAGAATACTGGCCGAATCGGCGGGGCCGGAGGGCCGAAAGACCATGTTTCGCTGCCCGCCCGGCGGCGGCGCGCCCGGGTGCCGGTCTCGATTTCACATGGGACCGGTCGGCTGGTAATGTAATTCCTCGGTCGGGGTTATCCCGGGCCACGCACCTCTAGCTCAATCGGCAGAGCAACTGACTCTTAATCAGTGGGTTCTGGGTTCAAGTCCCAGGGGGTGCACGGAACAGCCTCAGTAGATCTCGCCATCTACCGGGGCTTTTCTGCTTTCCCGGTCGCTTCCCGACGGGGCGAGCTTTTCCGCTCGCTTCTCCTCGACGTGTCGGCCGTTCTCTCCCGCGCGACGACAGCGATGTCATCGTGTGTCCGAGCGACGAGCGCGACGGATTCTGCGGTATCGCGTAATGGATCGAGCCCACCGCCGTCTCTCATATGGGGACACATGCCTCGCGCCCTCGGACGCCTCACTGCTTCGCAGCAGCGCCGACGGGATGGGCTACATCAAGAACTGGGGAAGATCTTGTACGAGAGAAACGGTGGCGCCGTCGTGCGCCGGAAGACAACCGCGATCATCGCCGCTGCGGCCGCAGCGCTGGGCGCCGTGATCACACTGGCGGGTGCGGGAGCCGCCTCAGCTGCGGAGTACGACTATCCCGCGGCCATCGATCCTTCGTCGATCACCGTGACCACGGTCGGCGGCGGCGGAGCGGTCTCGCAGTGGGACCAGGTGCGGGTCGATGCCGAGTGGTCGGTGCCGGACGGCGCGGTCGGTGGACAGACCTTCGGGTTCGCCCTGCCGAAGGAGTTCGCCCGGGCGGGGACATCCTTCTCGGTACCCTCTGCGGAGGATCCGAGCAAGACGATCGCCGAGTGCACCGTGAACACCGACGCCGCACCGGTCGTCACCTGCACGCTCACCGACTACGTGAACGGGCGCACCGGGGTCAGCGGCTCCCTGTGGTTCGTCGCCTCCGCCGATGAGCAGACGACCGAGAGCACGGTGGAGTTCACCGTCGATGGCACCATCACGCCCGTCGAGATTCCCGGCGGCGGCATCGGACCGTCGTCGCCGCTGCCCACAGAGCCGCAGAAGTGGTCGTGGCAGACGGATGACGGCAGGATCGCGTGGCAGCTGGCGCTGCCGGGTGCGAGCTTCGCGGGCGCGGAGTCGATCGTCGTCGACGACACCCTGACCGGGGCGGGCGACGGGTTCGCCGAACATCACAACGAGGATGAGCGGCTCGAGGTGTGGAGCACGACGATGCAGGATCAGGATCCGCAGTCGATCACGAACTGGACCGGATCATGGAACGACGGCGGCACGGCCTTCCACCTCGTGATCCCCGGTCCGATCGACCCGACGCGGATGTACTTCGTCAAGTACTTCACGGTGCCGAGCTCGCAGGTCGACGGCGCCACCTACGCCAACACCGCCGACGTCAACGGGATCAAGCTCGAGGACAGGGAGGTGTGGTCTGTCACCGGTGGGGGAAGCGGAGACGGCGACGCCACCGGCGCGTTCACCCTCACTAAGGTCGTCGGCGGCTCCGGTTCGTCTGAGGTACCGGCCGATGCCGTCTACACCGTGCGCTACAGCTATGGCGACCCGGTCGTCGAGCGCACCGTCACGATCACGGCGGGGGCGACCGCGCCGCTCATCCAGCTGCCCACGGGGACCGTGGTCACACTCGTGGAGCTCACGCCACCGGCGATCGAGGGGGTCGACTGGGGGGTTCCCGTGTTCTCGGGACCCGATGTGAACTCCATGGCCGACGGCGGAGCGCAGTTCACCGTCGGCTCCGGTACGACACTCGCGGTCACGCTCACCAACACCGCGACGACGACGCCGCCCGTGATTCCCCCGACGACACCGCCGACACCGCCCACCGCGGTCACTCCGCCCACCGAGCTGCCGCTCACGAGCGGGTCCTCGCTGGCCACCACCGGTGGCGATGTCCCCGCCTCGATGCTCTGGGGCGGCGGCGCCGCTCTGCTGCTCGGCATCGCGCTGACCGTTCTCGGAGCGGTCCGGGCGCGCTCGCGCGTGGCCCAGGACTGATCCACCGGACGAGGCCGGTGCCGAGGAGTCTCCTGCTCCGCGGTGCCGGTTTCGTCGTACCGGCTTCGTCGCGCGCGGGAGAGCAGAGGCTCTCCGGTCTGCCGCGAGATCCTTCTCCGTGAGGTCGTTTCCCGGGGGTCAGGCGACGGCGATCACCGTCGCGTCCGTGATACGGCGGAGCTCGTCGAACGTCAGTGGCATGACGGTGTGCGGATGGCCCGCGGCCGCCCACAGCTCTCGATGGTCCCGCAGTGCTTCGTCGATGAACGTGCGGAGCGGCGCGGGGTGCCCGACAGGCGCGACGCCGCCGATCGCCTGGCCGGTCGCCGAGCGGACCACGGATGCGGGCGCCATGGACACGTCGTCCGCGCCGATGCTCGCCCGCAGGGTGGAGAGCTCCACGCGGTGACCGCCGCTGGTCAGAACCAGGACGGGGACGCCATCGGCGAGGAACACCAGACTGTTGGCGATCGCCGCGACGTCGCACCCGATCGCCGCAGCGGCCTCCACGGCTGTGCGTGCGGAGTCCGGAAGCACACGGATCGCTGTCTCGACGCCGGCGTCCACGAGATGCTCATGCACGAGGCGGCTGCGTTCGGGGAGGGAAGGCGTTTCGCTCATCGCCCCACGATATCCAAGGCGCAGGCTGCGAGATCCAGAGGGTGCAGGCTGCGACGTCGGAGCGGGCTCCGCTGGCCGTTCCGACGTCGCAGGTCCGGTTCAGGCGGCGTCGCCTACGAGGATGGCCGCGGCGTCCTCCGTCGTCGCATCCGCGGGCTCGTCGTCGATGTGCGCGAGCACTCGGCGTCCCAGGAACACCGTGAGTGCGGCCAGCAGCACCGAGGCAGCGGCGAACAGGTAGGGAACCGTCGCGTTGAACGCGTGCCACAGCAGCGCCGCGATCGGGGGAGCCATCGCACCGCCGAGGAATCGCACGGCGGAGTACGCCGAGGAGGCGACGGAGCGCGGAAGATCCGTGGCCTCCATCACGGCCTCCGTGAGCACGGTGTTCATGACGCCGAGCAGGAGCCCGCCGATGACGATGCAGGCGACGAGAGCAGCGGCGTTCGCGACCAGGAGGCCGGCGGCGACGAGGTCGATCGCCAGGAGGGGGAGCACGACGAGGATGATGCGCGTGCGGGGCATCCGGCGCATCAGGATCGGCGCGACCCACACGCTGGTGACGGCGAGTGCGACGCCCCATCCGAAGAACGTGAAGCCGATTCCCATCGCGCCGAAGCCGAGGGGGAACGGCGAGAACGCCAGCAGCACGAAGAAACCGATGTTGTAGAACAGCGCTGTGATCGCGAGGACCGCCAGTGCGGGACGCCGCAGCGCGGCGAACGGCGCGGAGAACTTCACGGGAACCCGCTTCTCCCCGGGCCCCCGCAGCAGCACGAGCACGGCGACGAATGCGACGGCCATCAGCACGACGACGCCGAAGAACGGGCCGCGCCAGCTCTGCTCCCCGAGGAGTCCGCCGAGGAGAGGGCCCACGGCGATGCCGAGGCCGAGCGCGGCTTCGTAGAGCACGATGGCGGCGCTGCTGCCACCTGACGCGGCGCCGACGATCGTAGCGAGCGCGGTCGAGATGAACAGGGCGTTGCCGAGGCCCCAGCCTGCCCGGAAACCGATGACGGCATCGACACTGCCGCTCAGGGCGCACAGCAGGGCGAAGACGACGATCAGCGCCAATCCGATGAGCAGGGTGGCCTTCGCGCCGATGCGGCTCGAGATCCAGCTGGTAACGAGCATCGCGAGCCCGGTCACGAGGAGGTAGCTGGTGAACAGCAACTCGGTCTCGACCGGCGAGGCCTGGAGCGATTCCGCGATCGCGGGCAGGATCGGGTCCACGAGGCCGATGCCCATGAAGGCGACGACGCACGCGAATGCGACGGCCCACACCTGGGCCGGTTGCTTCCACACCGAGGGGGTGGCGGGGGTGTTCACCGAGATTCTCCTGTTCGATCAGTGGCGGTGTGCGCGGCGAGGATCTCCGCCGCACGGGTGAGGGCAGCCCATTCCTCGTCGCTCAGCGCGGCGAAGCGCGGGGCGAGCGTGTCACGGAACTCGGCGCGCCAGGCGGCGAGGGCGGCGGTTCCCCGTGGTGTGATGTCGACGACCGTCGCTCGAGAATCGTCGGGATCGGGGGAGCGGAGCACGAGTCCTTCCCGTTCCAAGCCGCCGAGGAGGCGGGTCATGCCGGGTTGGGTGGTGCGGGCGGCCTGGGCGAGCTCGCCCACTCGCCTGCCTCCCGCCTGTTCCAGGAGGCTCAGCACTCTCCACTGCGCCGCAGGCGCGTCGTTTCCGGCGTCCTGCGCGGCGATGCGTCCGAGCGCGTACCCCGACAGCACCAGAGAGGGGATGACGTCCACGCGATTCATACCAGAAAGTATATACCCGTTGGTATGAATGTCGATCACCGTCGGGTGCTGGCGATCCGCGCGGAGAGCTGGTGGGCGTGCGCGAGGAGGGTGCGCCCGAGTTCCGCCATCCGCTCCGGGCCGAAGCGGAACTCGACGCCGGTCAGGCTCAGCGCCCATTCCGGGCGCCCTGCACGATCGAAGACCGCAGCACCCAGCCCCCAGCTGCCCTCGACGATGAGTCCGGGGTTGACGGCATACCCGCGTTCCTTGGTCTCGGCGAGGCGCGCTCGGAGCGGGCTCTGTCCGTGTGCGCGCCCCCACGCTCCCTCCAGTTCCGGATGGCGGTCGAGATAGGCATCCACATCGTGGTCGGGAAGGAACGCCAAGATGGCGAGCCCTGCGCTGGCGACGCCGAGCGGGAAGCGGACGCCTTCGCTCAGCACGAAGGAACGGATCGGGAACGACCCTTCTTCGCGGAGGAGGCACACCGTCTCGTCCGCGCGCCGCACGGAGAGGAACGCGCTCTCCTCGGTCTTCACGGCGAGAGACCGGACGATATCGCGGGCGAGCGTGGTGACGTCGTAGCGGGCCGCTGCCACCGATCCCATGAGGAAGAGCTCCGGCCCGGGCATCCATCGCGTGCTCGCGCCGTCGCGGTCGACGAGTCCTTCCGATTTGAGGGCGCTCAGAAGGCGGTGGGCGGTCGAGCGCGAGAGCGCGGCGGCGACCGCGAGCTCCTGCAACGAGGCTCCGTCGGAGCCCGCGGCGGTCACCAGACGGAGCAGACGCGCGGCCCTCGCGATCGCCTGCGTGCCGGGAACTGAAGAGGCGGGTTCCATAATGTGGACGCTACCTCGGTGTTCGGCCACATCGCAAGATCCGGCTTCCCCGCAGACGGCTCGTCGGCGGATGCTGGGGTGAGCACGGAATCGAAGGAGCCGACGTGATCGACAAGCAATGGGAGTCTGCGGAGGCTGCCGTCTCCGACATCGAGGACGGAGCGTCGCTGGCCGTCGGCGGTTTCGGCCTGTCCGGGAACCCGATCGCTCTGATCGAGGCTCTCCTCGCGCAGGGCACCAAGGGCCTCAGCGTGGTGAGCAACAACTGCGGAGTGGATGACTGGGGACTCGGAGTGCTGCTCGCCGCGCAGCGTATCCACAAGATGACCTCGTCGTACGTGGGGGAGAACAAGGAGTTCGAGCGTCAGTTCCTGAGTGGCGAACTCGAACTCGAACTCACCCCGCAGGGCACCCTGGCAGAGAAGCTCAGGGCCGGCGGCTCGGGGATCGCCGCGTTCTACACCCAGACGGGTGTCGGGACGCAGGTCGCCGAGGGCGGGCTGCCGCGCCGGTACAACCCTGACGGAACCATCGCCGCCGCTTCGCCGGTGAAGGACGTGCGAGTCTTCGCGGTGAACGGGCAGCCGAAGGAGTTCGTCCTGGAAGAGGCGATCACCACCGACTTCTCGCTCGTGCACGCGGCACGCGGCGACCGACACGGCAACCTCGTGTTCAACAAGGCCGCGCGCAACTTCAATCCGCTCGCCGCGATGGCCGGTCGCATCTGCATCGCGCAGGTCGAGCAGCTGGTGGAGCCGGGCGAGCTCGACCCCGACGACATCCACCTCCCCGGCGTGTTCGTGCACCGGATCGTCGAGGTGGGCCTCGACATCCCCAAGCGCATCGAGCGGCGGACCGTCGCCGTGGAAGGAGCCTGAGATGGCACTCACCCGTGAGCAGATGGCGGCCCGCGCGGCGATCGAGTTGGAGGACGGCGCCTACGTCAACCTCGGCATCGGCCTGCCCACCCTCGTACCCAACCATGTCCCGCCCGGGGTCACGGTCGTCCTGCAGTCGGAGAACGGCATCCTGGGCGTCGGCCCCTACCCGCGCGAGGACGCGGTCGATCCAGACCTCATCAACGCCGGCAAGGAGACGGTCACCACCCTCCCCGGAGCGGCGTTCTTCGACTCCGCGACCAGCTTCGGGATGATCCGCGGCGGCAAGATCGACGCGGCGATCCTGGGTGCGATGCAGGTCTCCGTGAGAGGCGACCTCGCGAACTGGATGATCCCGGGCAAGATGGTCAAGGGGCCCGGCGGTGCCATGGATCTGGTTCACGGAGCCGGCCGCGTCATCGTGCTCATGGAGCACGTGGCCAAGGACGGCTCCGCGAAGATCGTCGACGAGTGCTCGCTGCCGTTGACCGGTCGCGGTGTCGTCGATCGGATCATCACCGACCTCGCCGTGGTCGATGTGACGGCCGAAGGCCTGGTGCTCGTCGAGACGGCGCCGGGCGTCACGGTCGACGAGGTCATCGCCGCCACGGAACCACCGCTCACCATCTCCCGCGCTCTCCTCACCGGAAGGACCACAGACCATGACTGAGAACGATGTCGTCATCGTCGCCGCCGCCCGCACGCCTCAGGGTCGCCTCAAGGGGCAGCTCGCCGCGTTCACCGCACCTCAGCTCGGCTCTTTCGCCATCCGAGGTGCGCTGGAGCAGAGCTCGATCGATCCGGCCGACGTCGACGCGGTGATCGTCGGCCAGGTGCTCGCCGCCGGGTCGGGGCAGAACGCGGCGCGTCAGGCGGCCATCGGCGCAGGGATCGGGTGGGACGTTCCCGCGCACTCCGTGAACAAGGTGTGCCTGTCCGGTTTGACCGCCATCATCGACGCGGCGCGGATGATCCGCACCGGCGACGCCGATGTGGTCGTCGCCGCAGGGATGGAATCGATGACGCGCGCGCCCCATCTGCTCATGGGGTCGCGCGACGGCTGGGCCTACGGCAGCGTCGAGGTTCTCGACCACATGGCATACGACGGCCTCACGGATGCGTATGACCGGGAGAGCATGGGGGCGTCCACCGAGCGGCACAACGCGCGCTTCGGGCTGACCCGTGAAGCGCAGGACCGGGTGGCCGCGCTGTCGCACCAGCGGGCGACGGCCGCGCAGGAGGCGGGCCTCTTCGACGAGGAGATCGTCGCCGTAGACGTGCCGCAGCGTCGGGGAGAGCCCGTGCGCGTGACGAGGGACGAGGGCGTGCGTCCGGACACCACCGTCGAGACCCTCGCGGGGCTGCGAGCCGCGTTCGCAGAGGGAGGTTCGATCACGGCGGGGAACTCATCACCGATCTCCGACGGTGCCTCGGCTGTGGTGGTGACGACACGACGGACTGCGGACGCCAAGGGATGGCCCGTGCTCGTGACCGTGGGGGCGAGCGGTCAGACCGCCGGTCCCGACAACTCGCTGCAGGCGCAGCCGGCGCGTGCCATCGAACGTGCGTGCGAGAAGCAGGGCATCGCGCCTGCCGACCTCGACCTGGTGGAGATCAACGAGGCCTTCGGCGCTGTCGTCGCCCGTTCGCAGGAGGAGCTCGGCCTGGACGAGGGCATCGTGAACATCCATGGCGGCGGCATCGCCATCGGCCACCCGATCGGCGCATCCGGGAACCGGCTCGTGGTGCATGTCGCACATGAGCTCGCTCGTCGAGGTGGCGGTACGGCCGCCGTCGGCCTCTGTGGCGGTGGCGGTCAGGGAGAAGCTCTCATCCTCACCCGGTGACACGAGTCTCGGGCGGGGAGGACGTCAGGGGCGAGCGTCCTTGGCGTGGTCCTGCGTGTCGGCGAGAGCCTTCTGCGACCGGAACTGCAGTCGCTGGGCCTTCTTCGCCTTCTTGACCGACTGGGGTGAGTCGGCGTCGACCAGGACGCCGCGGCGTTCACGGTTCATGTCGACGACCGCGCCGACCGCGAGTGCCATCGTGATTCCCCAGCTCACCCACGACAGGACGGCGCGCCAGGTGATCGGCTGCTCGCGCGTGCCACGCAGCAGGGAGACCCCGGCAGAGATCGCAGCGACAAGTCCGGTGCTGAAGAGGTAGCGCATGCCCCCACGCTACCTTCCCGTACCCCAGGTCGCACCGAGCCTTGACAAGCCCTCCCTGATCCTGGCAGGAGAGTAGGTGGTGAAGGACAGGCGGAGGGTGCGTTCGTCGGGGATGCCGGAGAAGAACGACGTGCCCGGCACGAAAGCGACGTCGCGGGCGAGCGCTGCGGGAAGCGCCGCTGCGGCGTCCCGTCCCTCGGGGAGTCGAACCCAGACGAACATGCCACCGTCGGGTCGGTTCCAGCTGCTTCCGTCCGGGAGCGCGGAGGGAAGCATCTCCAGCATCGCGTCGCGACGAGCGGCATACGCTTCGCGGATGCGCGAGAGCGCGATTTCGCCGCGGCCCGAAGCGAGGTAGTGGGCGGCCGCGGCCTGGTCGATCGTGGAGGTGTGCAGGTCGGCCGCCTGTTTGGCGATCGTGATCGACGGGCGGATGTCGGCCGTGGTGCGGATCCAGCCGATGCGCAGGCCGGGTGCGATCACCTTGGAGAAGCTGCCGAGGCTGATGACATGTTCGGGGGCGAACGCGGCGAGCGAGGGGAGGGCATCCCCCGAGTACCGCAGCTGGCGGTACGGCTCGTCCTCGACGATCCGGAAGCCTCGGCGCTGCGCGATCGCGGCGATCGTGCGGCGTGCTTCGACATCGTGCGTGCGTCCGGTCGGATTCTGAAACGTGGGCACGGTGTAGAAGAACTTCGGTCCATGGTGCGCAGCGGAGCGGTCCAGTGCGTCGAGGTCGAGGTCGTCGCCGACGTAGGGGACACCGATGACGCGGGCACCGGCAAGCGCGAACGTCTGGAGCGCCGCGAGGTAGCAGGGCTCTTCCACCAGGATCGTGTCGCCCGGATCGACGAGCGTCGTCGAGATGAGCCCCAACCCCTGCTGCGACCCCGTCGTGACGATGAGGTCGGATGCCGCAGTGGGCAGGCCGTCGGACGAATATCGTTCAGCGACCGCGTCCCGCAGTCCCGGGTCTCCCTCGGACGTGGAGTACTGGAGCACCCCCGGGGAGTCGAGCACGGCATCGAACGCGGCGCGGATGCCCTCGACGTCGAAGAGTTCGGGCGCGGGGAGGCCGCCGGCGAACGAGATGACCTCGGGGCGCGCGGTGAGGGCCAGCAGGTCGCGGACCGGCGACGTCTTGGCACTGCCGGCACGCTGTGAACGCGACGGGAGGGAGAGGATCGGCGCGGCGGCCTGCGGGGCTGTGGGCAACGGGGACTCCTCGGGCGCGTGTCGTTCGACGGGGTGTCGCCCAGACTAGACCCGTCGCGAGGCGCCGGCTTCCCTGCTGTTCCCCGGGTCGACCCGCTATCATGGCCTGGTCGCGGCTCGCCCGCGGCCGCACACCGTGTATCTACCGGCCGTCGGCATTCCGACGGACAGCGGCGGCACCCGACACCGCGTCCTCGACGCGCGAGAGCCATGACACGCGCCACAGCAATCCCACCACTCACCGAGCCGAGCCTTCTGCGTCTCGCCGGTCTGCCCTACTTCCTGATCGCCTTCATCGCCCGGCTGCCGTTCGCCATGATGGTGGTCGGCGTCTTGACCGTGGTCGTGTCCGCCCGCGGTTCCCTGTCCCTGGGTGGGCTCACGTCCGCAGCCGTCGGCCTCGGCACGGCCTGCTTCGGGCCTCTTCTCGGCGCGGCTGCAGACCGCTTCGGTCAGCGCGTCGTCCTGATGATGCTCGCCCTCGCCAACGGCGCCATGCTCCTGCTCTTCACGTTCGTGGTCTACGGCACCGCGGCAGACGGCTTCGTGCTGCTCGCCGCAGTGGGCATCGGTGCCACGGCCCCGCAGGTCGCACCGCTCTCGCGCTCGCGGCTGGTGACGATCATCAACGAGCGGATGGCCGTGGGGCGCCGCGCCAAGACGGTGTCGGGCACGATGGCCTACGAGTCCGCCGCCGACGAGACCGTGTTCGTCTTCGGTCCCTTCCTGGTCGGTATCCTCGCATCGGCCATCGCGCCGTGGGCACCGCTGGTCGGCGCCGCCGTGCTCACGGTGGTCTTCGTCGGTGCCTTCGCTTTGCACCCCAGCGGCCGACACGTGTCGCAAGATCGCGACGCCGACGGCAGGGCGCCGTCCGCCGTCTCCGAGCTGTTCCGCCCGCAGCTGCTGATCGTCGTCCTCGGCATCCTCGGAGTCGGGATCTTCTTCGGCACGATGCTCACCTCGCTGACGTCGTTCATGGCCGATCGCGGCGCTCCAGAGCAGGCCGGGCTCCTCTACGGGGTCATGGGCGTCGGTTCCGCGATCCTCGCGCTCGGCGTCGCCTGGCTTCCTGTCGCCTTCTCGATGCGAGCGCGATGGCTCGTCTTCTCCGGCATCCTGCTGGCGGGCACCCTTCTGCTCGGATTCGTGGACACACCGGGCACGATGATGCTGGCGCTCGCGATCATGGGAATCGGCATCGGACCCACCCTCGTCACGCAGTACAGCTTCGGCGCCGCTCGCAGTCCGCGCGGACGCTCGGCCACCGTCATGACCATGTTGGGATCCGGTGTGGTCGTCGGACAGTCGATCGGAGCCGCGTTCGCCGGCGAGATCGCAGAGAACGTCGGCACTCCTGCGGCGCTGCTCTTGCCGATGATCGCGGCGTTCATCGCCTTCGCGGCGGGCGTGGCCAACTGGTTCCTGAGTGGCGTGGGCCGCCGGGAGGCTCTCGTCAAGGCCTGATCGACGATCCGCGGAAATCCGCGTTCCTCGATAGCCTGGAGGAAACCCCCGGGAGGAGCCCTCGTGGCCGCAGCAGATTTCGTCGTCGTCGCCAACCGCCTGCCCGTGGATCGTGTGGTGGGGCCCGATGGTGAGGAGACCTGGCGCACGTCTCCCGGCGGACTCGTCGCCGCCCTCGAACCGATGATGCGCAGTGTCCACGGAGCCTGGGTGGGCTGGCCCGGTCAGGCCGACGTCGAGCTGGAGCCTTTCGAGGCCGACGGCATCGATCTGATTCCGGTCGCGTTGAGCGCTCAGGAGGTGGCGGAGTACTACGAGGGCTTCGCGAACGACACGATCTGGCCGCTCTATCACGACGTGATCGCTCCTCCGCAGTACCACCGCGAGTGGTGGGATGCCTATGTCACCGTGAATCGACGGTTCGCCGAGGCGGCCGCCGATGCCGCGGCGCCGGAGGGCACGGTCTGGGTTCACGACTACCAGCTGCAGCTCGTGCCGCAGATGGTGCGCGAACTGCGCCCGGATGTCACGATCGGGTATTTCCATCACATTCCGTTCCCCGCACACGGGCTCTACGCGCAGCTGCCGTGGCGCGACCAGGTACTGCGCGGGCTGCTCGGCGCCGACGTCATCGGCTTCCAGCGCGCGCAGGACGCCACCTACTTCCTGACCGCCGTACGCCGACGGCTGCGCTACGAGGTCAAGGGGCCGCACGTCTCCGTCCCAGAGGGGGAGGGCACCCGAACCGCGATGGCCCGGGCTTTCCCCATCTCGATCGACACCACCCCGTATCTCGAGCTCGCTGCCAGGGAGGATGTGCGAGCGAGGGCGGCGGAGATCCGAGAGAGCCTCGGAAACCCGAAGCGCATCCTGCTCGGGGTCGACAGGCTCGACTACACCAAGGGCATCCGTCACCGCATCAAGGCGTACGGCGAGCTGCTGGCCGAGGGACGCCTCAAAGTCGAAGACGTGACGCTCGTGCAGGTCGCCAGTCCCAGCCGGGAGCGTGTGGATGCGTACGTGCACCTGCGCGACGAGATCGAGCTCGCGGTCAGCCGCATCAACGGCGATACCGACACGATGGGTCATTCCGCGATCCGATATCTTCACCAGGGCTATCCGCGCGAAGAGATGGTCGCGCTGTACCTCGCCGCAGATGTGATGCTGGTGACGGCCCTGCGGGACGGCATGAACCTCGTCGCCAAGGAGTATGTCGCGACCCGGGTCGACGACCGCGGAGTGCTGGTGCTCAGCGAGTTCACCGGCGCCGCGGATGAGCTGCGGCAGGCGGTCCGGGTGAACCCGCACGACATCGAGGGTCTCAAGGATGCGATCATGACGGCCGTGGAGATGCCGCCGGCGGAGCAGGGGCGGCGTATGCGGTCGCTTCGACGTCGGGTGCTGGACAACGACGTCGACGCGTGGTCGTCGTCGTTCCTTGCCGCCCTCTCCGAGGTCCGTGGTCGCTGACGTTCCTCCACGACCGAGATACTGAGCGTGCGGCTCACGCCGGAGCCGCCGAGAACCACCCCTGTGATTGGAGAATCCGTGACGCGTCCCTGGACCCCCGGAACCGCTGACGACGACCTGCAGGCTCTGGCTGCCACACCGCGGTTGGTGGTCGCCCTCGACTTCGACGGCACGGCTTCTCCTCTGGTCGCAGACCCGATGGCGGCACGGGCGCTTCCCGAGGTGGCGGTTCAGGTCGAACGTCTCGCTGCTCTGCCGGACACGGTCGTCGCCTACGTCTCCGGTCGCAGCATGCACGACCTTCGCGTGATCACCGAGCACACGGACGACTCCGCGATCGCGTTGGCCGGCTCACACGGCGCCCAGTACTGGTTCCCCGGCGAGGGCGACGTGGACGCACCAGGCGAGGAGACGGAAGAAGGGGCTCGGGAAGAGCTCTGGGCTGCGGCGAAGCCGATCATCGAGCGGTACGAGGGTGCGGAGTTCGAGCCCAAGACCTTCGGCATGGGCGTGCACACCCGCCGTGCGGACCGGGAGACCGAGCAACGCGTCTTCGCCGAGATCGACGCGCTCGTCGCCGAGCGATTCCCGCACTGGCGGCGGCGCTCCGGGCACCGGGTTCTCGAATTCTCCTCGCGCACCGAGGGCAAGGACGCCGCGATGGCCGCGCTCCGCGATCGTTTCGATGCCACGGGGATCCTGTTCGCCGGCGACGATGTGACCGACGAGGACGCGATGCGTGTGCTCGGAGAGGGCGACCTCGGCGTGCGCGTGGGCCCGGGGGAGAGCGTCGCGACCTTGCGTGTGGACACTCCACAACAGATCGCCGAGCTTCTGGAGGCGTTGGCGGACGAACGCGCCTCTCGTCGGCAATAGACTTCCGTCATGTCCTCGCATGATCCCTCTCACAGCGCGCCCATCGACATCAAGCCCCGCAGCCGCGTCGTCACCGACGGCATCGAGGCCACGACCTCCCGAGGCATGCTCCGTGCCGTCGGCATGGGAGACGCCGACTGGGACAAGCCGCAGATCGGTATCGCGTCGAGCTGGAATGAGATCACTCCCTGCAACCTGAGTCTCGACCGTCTCGCTCAGGGGGCCAAGGAAGGCGTGCACTCCGGCGGCGGCTACCCGCTGCAGTTCGGCACGATCTCCGTCTCGGACGGCATCTCGATGGGCCACGAGGGGATGCACTTCTCGCTCGTGTCGCGCGAGGTCATCGCCGACTCCGTCGAGACCGTCATGATGGCCGAGCGCCTCGACGGTTCCGTGCTCCTCGCCGGCTGCGACAAGTCGATCCCCGGAATGCTCATGGCCAGCGCGCGCCTCGACCTGTCGAGCGTGTTCCTGTACGCCGGGTCGATCGCTCCCGGCTGGGTCAAGCTCTCGGACGGCACCGAGAAGGACGTCACGATCATCGACTCGTTCGAGGCGGTCGGTGCCTGCCGTGCCGGTCTCATGAGCGAGGAGGACCTCAAGCGCATCGAGTGCGCCATCGCTCCCGGCGAGGGCGCCTGCGGCGGCATGTACACCGCCAACACCATGGCGTCGGTCGCGGAGGCCCTCGGCCTCAGCCTTCCGGGTTCGGCGGCTCCACCCGCAGCGGATCGTCGTCGCGACTACTACGCGCACCGCTCGGGTGAGGCCGTGGTGAACCTGCTCCGTCAGGGCATCACGACGCGCGACATCCTCACCAAGGAGGCGTTCGAGAACGCGATCGCCCTCGCGATGGCCCTCGGCGGTTCCACGAACGTCGTCCTGCACCTGCTCGCGATCGCCCGTGAGGCCGACGTCGAGCTGAGCCTGCACGACTTCAACCGCATCGGCGACAAGGTCCCGCACGTCGCCGACATGAAGCCCTTCGGCAAGTACGTGATGAACGACGTCGATCGTCACGGCGGCATCCCCGTGATCATGAAGGCGATGCTCGACGAGGGCCTGCTGCACGGCGACGCGCTCACCGTCACGGGCAAGACGCTCGCCGAGAACCTCGCCGACCTCGACCCGCAGCCGATCGACGGCGAGGTCATCCACACCTTCGACAACCCGATCCACGCGACCGGCGGCCTCACGATCCTGCACGGCTCCCTCGCCCCCGAGGGCGCTGTCGTCAAGACCGCCGGCTTCGACGCCGCCGTGTTCGAGGGCCCCGCACGCGTGTTCGAGCGCGAGCGCGCCGCCATGGACGCGGTCGCCGAGGGCGAGATCGAGCCCGGCACCGTCATCGTGATCCGCTACGAGGGACCCAAGGGCGGACCGGGCATGCGCGAGATGCTCGCCATCACTGCGGCCATCAAGGGCGCGGGGCTCGGAAAAGATGTACTACTCTTGACTGACGGACGATTCTCAGGCGGCACAACCGGCCTGTGCATCGGCCACATAGCACCCGAAGCGGTGGACGCAGGTCCTATCGCCTTCGTGCGCGATGGTGATCTGATACGGGTCGATATCGCAGCTCGCTCTCTCGATCTACTCGTCGACGAGGCAGAGCTCGCCTCCCGCCGTTCTGGCTGGGAGCCGCTTCCCCCGCGCTACACCCGAGGCGTTCTTGCCAAGTACTCGCGCCTCGTGCGGTCCGCCGCCGAGGGAGCGACCACCGGCTGACCCGGACGCTCCGACGTCCGGCGTCCTCCACAGATCATCAGAAGGAAACTCATGACTGCTGATACCGCCCCGGCCGTGCCGAGGCCGCCCGCCCGTCAATCCTCTGCGCCGGAGATCACCGGCGCGGAGGCCGTGGTCCGCTCGCTCGAGCTGCTCGGTGTCACCGACGTGTTCGGCCTTCCCGGAGGTGCGATCCTCCCGGTCTACGACCCCCTCATGGATGCCTCCGAGCTGCGCCACATCCTGGTGCGGCACGAGCAGGGCGCCGGTCACGCGGCCGAGGGCTACGCATCGGCCTCCGGCAAGGTCGGCGTGTGCATCGCGACCTCCGGGCCCGGTGCGACCAACCTCGTGACCGCGATCGCCGATGCCTACATGGACTCGGTTCCGATGCTCGCCATCACCGGCCAGGTGTTCTCGACGCTGATGGGAACCGACGCGTTCCAGGAAGCCGACATCGTGGGCATCACGATGCCGATCACCAAGCACTCGTTCCTGGTGAAGGATGCCGCGGACATCCCCGGCGCGATCGCCGCGGCCTACGAGATCGCGGGCACCGGACGCCCCGGCCCCGTGCTGGTCGACATCACGAAGGATGCGCAGCAGGCGACCGCCCCGTTCGTGTGGCCGCCCAAGATCGACCTCCCCGGCTATCGTCCCGTCACGAAGGCGCACGGCAAGCAGATCCAGGCCGCGGCGACGCTGCTCGCCGAGGCCAAGAAGCCGGTGCTGTACGTCGGCGGTGGTGTGATCCGCGGCAAGGCGTCGGCGGAGCTCCTCGAGCTCGCGGAGTCCACCGGCGCGCCGGTCGTCACCACGCTGATGGCGCGCGGCGCGTTCCCCGACTCGCACTCCCAGCACCTCGGAATGCCCGGCATGCACGGCACGGTTCCCGCCGTGCTGGCGCTCCAGGAGGCCGACCTCCTGGTGTCGCTCGGCGCCCGGTTCGACGACCGCGTCACGGGTAAGGCGGCTCTGTTCGCGCCGAACGCGAAGGTCGTCCATGTCGACATCGACCCGGCCGAGATCTCCAAGATCCGCACGGCCGATGTGCCGATCGTCGGCGACGTGCGCGATGTGCTCACCGATCTCGATGCGGCCTTCCGCGGGGCGACCTCCGGCGCGAAGCCCGACATCGAGGAATGGTGGTCGTACCTCGACGGACTGCGCACCGAGTTCCCCCTCGGATACGCGCCGACGACGGACGGCCTCCTGGCTCCGCAGTATGTGATCCAGCGGATCGGCGAGCTCACCGGCCCGGAGGGCATCTTCGCCTCCGGCGTCGGTCAGCACCAGATGTGGGCGGCACAGTTCATCAAGTACGAGCGTCCGAACGCCTGGTTGAACTCCGGCGGGGCCGGGACGATGGGTTACTCGGTTCCCGCCGCGATGGGGGCCAAGGTGGCACAGCCCGAGCGTCCGGTCTGGGCGATCGACGGCGACGGCTGCTTCCAGATGACGAATCAGGAGCTCGCGACCTGCACGATCAACAACATCCCGATCAAGGTCGCGATCATCAACAACTCGTCGCTCGGCATGGTCCGACAGTGGCAGACGCTGTTCTATGACGGCCGGCACTCCAACACCGACCTGAACACGGGTCACGGCACGATCCGCATCCCCGACTTCGTGAAGCTCGCCGAGGCCTACGGCTGCCTCGCGATCCGCGTGGAGAAGGAGGAGGAGGTGGACGCCGCCATCCAGCTCGCGCTCGAGACGAACGACCGCCCCGTGGTGATCGATTTCGTCGTGAGTGCCGACTCCATGGTGTGGCCGATGGTCCCGCAGGGAGTCAGCAACAGCTATGTCCAGTACGCCCGCGAGCACGCGCCCGCATTCGACGAGGAGGACTGAGCCATGTCGACCCACGTGCTGAGCCTGCTGGTGGAGAACACCCCCGGCCTGCTGACCCGTGTCGCGGGGCTCTTCGCCCGCCGC
This sequence comes from Microbacterium sp. UBA3486, assembly GCF_002377845.1. Classification (NCBI taxonomy): domain Bacteria; kingdom Bacillati; phylum Actinomycetota; class Actinomycetes; order Micrococcales; family Microbacteriaceae; genus Microbacterium; species Microbacterium sp. UBA3486. The sequence goes on along the minus strand of NZ_DFQP01000083.1, from coordinate 94,075 downwards.
GGCTTCAACATCGACTCCCTCGCCGTCGGCGTGACGGAGGTGCCGGGCATCTCCCGCATCACCGTCGTCGTCGACGTCGACGAGCTTCCGCTCGAGCAGGTCACCAAGCAGCTCAACAAGCTGATCAATGTGATCAAGATCGTCGAGCTCGACTTCGCCACCTCCGTGCAGCGCGAGCACATGCTCGTGAAGGTGCGCACCGACAACGCCACGCGCTCGAACGTGATCGAGGTGGTGAACCTCTTCCGCGCCTCCGTGGTCGACTACGCCTCCGACGCACTCGTGATCGAGGTGACCGGCGACAAGGGCAAGGTCGATGCGATGCTGCGCGCGCTCGAGCCCTTCGGCATCAAGGAGATCGCGCAGTCCGGCCTTCTCGCGATCGGCCGCGGCGGCAAGAGCATCACCGAACGTGTCCTGCGCGGCTGACCAACCCGAGTACCGAGTTTTCGCCGCTCATCGAGTGCGCGAAGCAAGACGAAACGCAAAGAACAAGGAGAAACACATAGTGAGCACCGAGATCTTCTACGACGCCGATGCAGACCTGTCCCTGATCCAGGGCAAGAAGGTCGCGATCGTCGGCTACGGATCGCAGGGTCACGCCCATGCGCAGAACCTGCGCGACTCGGGTGTCGAGGTCGCGATCGCCCTCAAGGAGGGCTCCAAGTCGGCAGCCAAGGCCGAAGAGGCCGGCTTCCCGGTGAAGACCGTCGCCGAGGCCACCGAGTGGGCCGACGTCATCATGATCCTCGCGCCGGACCAGCACCAGCGCACGATCTACAGCGAGTCGATCGCGCCGAACCTGACGGCCGGCAAGACGCTCGCCTTCGCGCACGGCTTCAACATCCGCTTCGGTTACATCGATGCTCCCGAGGGCGTCGACGTGATCCTGGTCGCCCCGAAGGCTCCCGGCCACACGGTCCGTCGCGAGTTCGTCGCCGGCCGCGGCATCCCCGACATCATCGCCGTCGAGCGCGACGCATCGGGCAAGGCATGGGACCTGGCGCTCTCGTACGCGAAGGCCATCGGCGGCACCCGTGCCGGCGTGATCAAGACGACCTTCACCGAGGAGACCGAGACCGACCTGTTCGGTGAGCAGGCCGTGCTCTGCGGTGGCGTGAGCCACCTGGTGCAGGCCGGCTTCGAGACGCTGACCGAGGCGGGCTACCAGCCGCAGATCGCGTACTTCGAGGTTCTGCACGAGCTCAAGCTGATCGTCGACCTGATGTGGGAGGGCGGCATCGCCAAGCAGCGCTGGTCGATCTCCGACACCGCCGAGTTCGGCGACTACGTCTCGGGTCCGCGCGTCATCGACGAGCGCGTCAAGGAGAGCATGAAGGGCGTGCTGGCCGACATCCAGTCCGGCGCCTTCGCGAAGCGCTTCATCGACGACCAGGACAACGGGGCCGAGGAGTTCCTGGCACTGCGTGCGAAGGAGGAGCAGCACCCGATCGAGGTCACCGGCAAGGAACTGCGTTCGCTCTTCGCATGGAAGCAGCAGGATGAGGACTACGTCGACGGCAGCGCCGCGCGCTGATTCGATTCTCGAAAGAACGGGCGTCCCTTCGGGGGCGCCCGTTCTTCGTGACCGAGGTCATTCTGCCTGTAAACATCCGATGTCTATGCCAGGATGGAGGACATGCGACAGGAATGGTTTGACCGGGCCCGGTTCGGCATGTTCGTCCACTTCGGCCTCTACAGCGGGGCCGCCCGGCACGAGTGGGTCCAGAATTACGAACGCCTCACCGACGAGGACTACCGGCAGTATTTCGAGCACTTCGACCCCGATCTCTTCGATGCGAACGCCCTGGCGCGCACGGCGAAGGAGACCGGCATGGGATACGTGGTGCTCACCACGAAGCACCACGACGGATTCTGCCTCTGGGACTCGAAGCTGACGGACTTCACGTCGGTGACGAACACCGGGCGCGACCTCGTTCGCGAGTATGTGGAGGCGCTGCGGGCCGAGGGCCTCAAGGTCGGCCTCTACCACTCGGTGATCGACTGGCATCATCCCGACTTCACGGTGGACTGGAATCACCCGCGCCGTGACGACGAGGGCGCGCACGCGCTGAATGTCGGGCGCGACATGGCCGCGTACCGCGACTACCTCCACGGGCAGGTGCGCGAGCTCCTCAGGGAGTACGGCGACATCGACTACCTCTTCTTCGACTTCACCTACCCCGAGGAGAAGGACGGATGGGTGGGCAAGGGGCCGGGCGACTGGGACGCGACAGCCCTGCTCGACCTGTGCCGGGAGCTGCAGCCGAACATGCTCGTGAATGATCGTCTGGGCATTCCGGCCGACTTCGTCACCCCCGAGCAGTACCAGCCGACCTCGCCGATCGTGCGTGACGGCGTGCCGCTGACCTGGGAGGCGTGCCAGACGCTGAACGGCTCCTGGGGCTACCACCGTGACAACACCGATCAGAAGTCGCCCACCATGCTCGTGCAGATGCTGGTGGACTCGGTGTCGATGGGCGGCAACATGCTGTTGAACATCGGCCCGGACGGACGTGGGGCGATCGTGCCCCGCGATGCGCAGACGCTGGGGGAGATCGGCGAGTGGATGCGCCTGCATCGGGCCGCCGTGATCGGCGCCGGGCACGCGTCGTTCACCCCGCCGCGCGAGGGGGTGTACACGCGTAGGGGGAACCGCCTGTACCTGAACCTGTTCAGTTGGCCGATGGGCTTCGTGCACCTGCCGGAGCTCGCCGGGAAGGTGTCGTACGCGCGGCTGCTGAACGACGGATCGTGGCTCCGGACCAGCGTGTCTGATCCGGATCGCGAGGCGGATCTGATGACGCCTGCGGGGGAGGCCGAGGGGACGCTGACGGTGCACCTCCCGGTGCGACGCCCCGACGTGCTCGTGCCCGTGATCGAACTGACGATGATCGACGACTGAGTCCCTCGTGGCGGCGGCTCAGGCCGTCGCCACGGGGATGTCCATGCCCTCGAGTGCGAGGCGTGCGGCTCCATGCAGGATGGCATCCGCACCCGTGGTCGCGGACTCGATGCGCAGGCGCTGCGTGGCGAGCGGGTGGCACGCCTCGTAGACCCGGCTGCGGACGGCGGCGATGAACGGTTCGGATGCGCTCATGCTGCCAGTGAGGAACACGGCGTGCGGGTTGAAGAAGTTCACGACTCCGGAGAGTGCCTGTCCGAGGTGCGTGCCCGCCGTGCGCACCAGTGTCGTGGCGAGCGGATCCGCATCACGCGCCAGGCTGAGCACGTCCGTCGTCGTGTGCACGGAGTCGTTGCCTCGGTCGCGCATCTGGCGCACGAGGCTCGCCCCGCTGGCCACGGTCTCGAGGCAGCCGGTGTTGCCGCAGGAGCACGGGATGTCACCGCTGCCGTCGATGCGGGTGTGCGTGATGTCCCCGGCGGCGGAGGTCGCGCCGCGGTGTACGCGTCCGTCGACGATGATGCCGCTGCCGATCGCGGTTCCCGCCTTCACCGTGATGCTGTGGCCCGTGTGGCCGAAGCGCTCTCGGTGCTCGCCGAGGGCGGCGAGATTGGCGTCGTTGTCGACCGCCACCGGAACGTCGTAGCGCGTGGAGAGGTGCTCGCCGACTCGGAACCCCGGCCATCCGGGCATCCGCGATGGCTGATCGACCGAGCCTGTCGCGATGTCGACGGGGCCCGGAAGGCTGATGCCGATCGCGTGGACGCGGCCGGCGGACGCCAGGCGGTCGAACACGACACCGAGGCGGTCGAGCGTCGCCTCGGGGCCCTCGGTCACATCGACGGCGATCGACTCGCTGTCCAAGAGGGCGCCACTGAGGGAGTGCCTGCCGATGCGCGCGTGGCCGCCGCCGAGGTCTGCCGAGAGCACGAATCCGTCGGCGGCGATCTGGAGGACCCGGGGACGTCGTCCGCCGCGCGAGGTGCCATCGCCCGCTTCGCGGAGGACTCCGGCGTCGAGCAGGGACTGCACGCGGAGTCCGACCGTCGATGCGGCGACGCCGAGCGATGTGGCGAGCTCCGATCGCGAGCGGGCCTCGCCGCGCGCGACGAGGTCGAGGATACGCCGCGTGTGCGGGTCGTCGACGGTGGTGTCAGCGGTGTTCGTCATGGGAGCACTTTCCTGTCGGAGCATCGTCAGCGTAGCGGGGGATGGTCGTGTTTCCCGGGAGTTACGAATTATCAAGGTCCGATAAACATCGGATGTTCAGCTTGCGGCCCCTTGCGAAGTGTGAAACGGTAACTTCATACGAAATCCTACTAGGTTAATTCGAGCCTCGAAATAACCAGTTCCCTTCCAGGAGGCATTCAATGAAGAAGTTGCGTGTAGGGGCTGTTGTCGCCGTCGCCGGCGTCGCAGTCGCGATGACCGGCTGCGCGAGCGGCAACGGCACCGGCGGTTCCGCCGACGGCGACACGATCGTCGTCGACATGTGGGCGGGGAGCGAGTCCGACGTCGATGCCCTCGAGGCCCAGGTCGCATTCGCGCAGGAGCAGAACCCCGACATCAAGATCAAGCTGCAGACGTCGCCGTGGAGCGACTTCTTCACGAAGCTCACCACCAACATGGCCAGCGGCAACATGGCGTGCGTGACCGGTATGAGCGGAGCGCAGCTGGGCGGCTACACCGGCGGATTCCGTGAGCTGAGCGATGCCGACCTCAAGACGGCCGGCATCGACTGGTCCGAGTTCAACCCGAGCGCCGACGGCATCCTCAGCTTCGAGGGCAAGACCTATGGCGTGCCCTTCGACGTCGCCACCATGCTCGTGTACTACAACCAGGACATGCTGACCGCAGCGGGCGCCCCCACCCCGGAGATCGGGTGGACGTTCGACGACTTCGACACCATCGCCGCCGCTGCCACCAAGGACGGCAAGTACGGCTTCGGCATGGGCATGGGTGGATACCAGTGGATGTCGATGCCGATCGCGTACTCCGCGACGCAGCCGGCCTCCGAGGACGGCACCCTGCACATCGACGAGAAGGCGTTCGTCGACGCCTCGACCTGGTACGCCGAGCTCGTGACCGAGAAGAAGGTCGCGGCCCCCGTGGCGTCCGCCTCCGACACCGGATGGGGCGAGAACCAGTACACCGGCGCCAATGCCGCGATGGCCGTCGACGGCACGTGGAACGCCGTGAGCTACCTCGACAACGAGTCCGGCTTCGCCGCCGGCATGGTGCCGCTGCCCGCAGGCGCGGACGGCAACCCCGGCCCGATCCTCGGCTCCGGTTACGGCATCTCGGCCAACTGCAAGAACCCGGAGGCCGCCCTCAAGGTTATGGGCTCGCTTCTGGGCGAGGACGCGCAGGACTACATCGCATCCTCGGGACGCTCGTATCCCGCGCGCACGTCGTCGCAGCCGCTGTACTTCGAGTCCATCGACGAGAAGTACCGCGACCAGGTGCAGTCGGTGTTCGAGGCCGCGTTCGGCGACACCGTTCCGCTGTACATGACGAAGAACTGGCAGAAGCTCGACAGCTACATCCAGCCCAACCTGGTCAGCGTCTACAACGGTCAGATGACGATGGAAGAGCTGCTCTCCAACGCGCAGGCGCAGTTCGGCGAGTGACCCGGCTCCGGCCACCGCAGTAACGCAGCAACAGAGAAAGAACTGAGATGACGATCACGACGAGACGTCGACGATCGCTCGCCAAGGTGGAGGCCGGTCAGGCGCTGGGGTTCGCAAGCCCCGCCCTGATCGGGCTCGCCCTGTTCACGATCGTGCCCGTCGGGCTCTCGATCGTGATGAGCGTCTTCGACTGGCCGACCTTCGGCGAGCGGACCTTCAACGGCGTGGACAACTACGTCAAGCTGTTCACCAGCAGCCCCGACTTCTGGCCGGCGCTGCGCAACTCGGCGGTATACACCCTGCTCTACGTGCCGCTGAGCGTCGCTCTCTCGCTCGTGCTCGCTCTCGGCCTCGGATCGCGAATCCGCGGACGAGGAGCCCTGCGCGTGCTCTTCTTCATCCCCGTGGTGACTCCGATGGTCGCCAACGTGCTGGTGTGGAAGATGATGCTGCAGCCGCAGGGGCTGTTCAACGGTCTCTCGCAGACCTGGTTCGGCATCGAGCTGCCGAACTTCCTCGCCGATCCGTCATGGGCCATGATCATGGTCGTCGTGATGAGCGTCTGGCAGGGGCTCGGCTACAACATGCTGATCTTCTCGGCCGCTCTCGAGCAGCTCCCCGAGAGCGTGCTGGAGGCGGCGAGCATCGACGGCGCCCGAGGGTTCCGCCGGGTATGGAGCATCATCATCCCGATGATCTCGCCGTCGATCTTCTTCGCGACGATCATGACGATGATCACCTCCCTGCAGGTGTTCGTCCAGCCGCAGATGCTCACCGGCGGCGGTCCCGGCAACGCCACCAAGCCGCTCGTCATGTACATCTGGGAGCAGGGGTTCACCTTCGGCGACCTCGGCCTCGCCGCCGCGGCCGCGTGGATCCTCTTCGCGATCATCATCGCGATCACCGGGCTCCAGTTCGCCGCGCAGAAGAAGTGGGTGCACTATGAGCACTGAGACCCTCGTCCGCCCCACGGGCCGTGCCGGCCGCTCCGATCGGGAGCGTGCGCGCGGCGCGGCGACCACACCGGGTGCCCGCGCGCGACTGATCCTCGCCCATGTCGCGATCTACATCGCGGCGCTGATCTTCATCTCCCCGCTGATCTACGCGTTCTTCTCGGCGCTCAAGCCGAACGCCGAGATGTTCTCGATGCCGCCGACTCTGGTGGGTTCCGAGCTGCGGTGGAGCAACTTCGTCGACGTGTTCGCCTACGGGCCGTTCCTGACCTACATCATGAACTCCTTCATCGTCGCGATCGGCGGCACCCTCGTCGTTCTGGTCGTCTCGACCACGGCAGGGTACGCCTTCGGGCGTCTGCGCTGGAAGGGCCGCGACGCGGTGTTCGTGCTGTTCCTCGCGACGCTCATGGTGCCGGCCGAAGTCCTCGTCATCCCGATGTTCCAGGTGATGCAGTGGTTCAACTGGGTCGACACCTACCAGGCGCTGATCCTGCCCTTCGCCTTCGGGGCCTTCGGCACGTTCCTGATGCGGCAGTTCTTCCGCGGCATCCCGTACGAGCTGGAGGAGGCGGCACGCGTCGACGGCGCCGGCCCCGTGCGCTCGTTCCTGCAGATCATCCTTCCCCTGTCGAAGTCGGCCGTGGCGGTGCTCGCGGTGTTCACGTTCCTCTCGTTCTGGAACAGCTACCTGTGGCCGCTGATCGTGACGGTCGACTACAACGCGCACGGAACGCTCCCCGTCGGACTCGCGAGCTTCGCAGGACTCACCGGCACGCGGTGGGACCTGCAGATGGCCGCGGCCATCATCTCGATGGTGCCGACGACGATTCTCGTGATCGTGTTGCAGAAGCACCTCGTCAAGGGCATCGCGATGGCAGGACTGGGCGGGCGCTGAGCATGATCGGTCAGGAACAGCGCACCACCATGCCCGTCGACGGCGTCGTCCTCCCCAACGGCACCGGTCTGGTCGGGATCGACATCGGCGGCACCAAGATCGCGGCCCTCCTCGTCAGTGCCGAAGGAACAGTCCTCGCCAGGGGAAGCGTCCCGGCACCCGCTGCCCTCGGCGGAGGCGCGATGGCCGATGCGGCGGCAGAACTCACCCGCGCGCTGGTCGCCGAGGCCGACGTGACACTCGTCGCGGCAGGGGTCGGCGCAGCGGGGGTCATCGACCACGAGACCGGGACGATCCGCGCGGCATCGGCCACCTTCGTCGGGTGGGCGGGGTTCCCCCTGGCGGACGAACTCGAAGCACGTCTCGGCGTCCCCGTACGTGTCGAGAACGACGTCAACGCCTTCCTGCTCGGCGAGGCAGCCGCCGACGGGCGCACGGACCGCGATGTGCTCGGCGTGATGCTCGGCACGGGCGTCGGCGGTGCGCTCATGATCGACGGTGAGCTCCATCACGGTCCGCACGGTGCGGCGGGGGAGATCGGACACACCCCCGGCTACAGCGAGCTCGTGTGCACCTGTGGTCAGACCGGCCATCTGGAGACATTGGCGTCGGGCACCTCGATCGCACTGCGCTTTCAGGAGCGCACGGCGGGACCTATCCTCGACGCCAGAGACGTCGCCGACCGTGCCCGACAGGGCGACGTGGACGCGATCGCGGTGTTCGACGCCGCCGGGCACGCGCTCGCGCTCGCGTGTGCCAGTGCGGCGACGATCATGGATCTGCCCTGTGCGATCGTGGGCGGCGGCGTCGCCACCGCCTGGGACCTCCTCGAGCCGGCGATCGCGCGCACGCTGCGCACGGACTCCCCGGTATCGGGCATCCCGCTGCGCATCATCCCCGCCGTCCTCGGTTCCGATGCCGTCGCCCTCGGCGCCATCGAGACCGCCCGCCGCGCCCTCGTGGCGGCACGAGCAGACTGATCCCGGTTCGCACCGACCACTCGATGAGCCCCCACCACCCGATGAGTCCACCCGACGAGCCCCGACAAGGAGCACACCACGTGACTGCACGTCCCGAAGCCCACGAGATCTGGATGGGTTCCCTTCCTTCCGTCGCAGACGGCGGGCTCCCGAGACCCCGCATCGGCATCGCCGGGATCTCGATCGAGTCGAGCACGTTCTCCCCTCATATCTCCGGTGACGAGGCCTTCACGGTCCGCACCGGAGAGGCCCTGCGCTCGTACTATCCCTTCCTCGAGGACGGGCGCGAGCTCGAAGCCGCCGCGGAGTGGGTACCGCTCACACACGGACGCTCCTTGCCGGGCGGAGCCGTGGCTCCGGAGACCTACCACCGGATGAAGGATGCGATCGTGGAGGGCATCCGCACGCAGGGGCCCTTCGACGGCTTCTTCTTCGACATCCACGGCGCCATGAGCGTCGTCGGCATGGAGGACGCCGAGGGGGATCTCGCTCTCGCGGTGCGCGCGGCCCTCGGCCCCGACACGCTGGTGTCGACCTCGATGGATCTGCACGGCAACGTCTCGGAGGTGCTGCGCGACGCGGTCGATCTGCTGACCTGCTACCGGATGGCGCCGCACGAGGACTGGATGAACACCAAGGAGCGGGCGGTGTGGAACCTGCTCTCGCGACTGCGGGGGCCGCACGGCACCGACCCGCTGCGTCGGCGCCCGTTCACGGCGTGGGTGCCGGTCCCGGTGCTGCTGCCCGGGGAGAAGACCAGCACCCGCCTGGAGCCGGCGCGCAGCATCTACGCGCAGCTGCCCGAGATCGAAGCGCTTCCCGGCGTCGTCGACGCCTCGGTGTGGATCGGCTATGCCTGGGCGGACGAGCCGCGGTGCCAGGCGTACGTCGTGGTCACCGGCGACGACGAGGAGCTGATCGCGCGCGAGGCCGAGCGCGTGGCACGGATGTTCTGGGACGCCCGCGAGGACTTCGTCTTCGTGGCCGAGACCGGATCCCTCGATGAGGCGCTCGAGAAGGCGCTCGCCCCGGGAGCGCCGCATCCGTACCTGATCTCGGACTCGGGCGACAACCCGACCGCCGGTGGTGCGGGCGACGTGACCTGGACGCTCGCGCACCTGCTGCAGCGTGCGGAGCTGACCGACGGCAGCCGCACCACTCTGGTCGCCTCGATCTTCGATCCCGTGGCCGTCGCCCAGGCAGCGGCCGCCGGTGTCGGCGCCACCGTCACCCTCGACGCCGGCGCAGGGGTCGACGCAGGCCCGCACGGCCCCGTGCCGATCACCGGGACCGTGTTCTCCCTCACCGACGGGGATCCCGATGCGGGCACGCAGGTCGTGATCGCAGTGGGCGGGCTGCACGCCATCATCACCGAGCGCCGCAAGCCGTTCCACCACCTCTCGGATTTCCGGATGCTGGGGCTCGAGCCCACGAGCGCCGACATCGTCGTAGTGAAGATCGGCTACCTCGAACCGGAGCTGTACGAGCTCGCCGTGGGCTGGACCCTCGCGTTGACGCCCGGAGGTGTCGATCAGGACCTGCTGCGTCTGGGCCACCACCGCCTGCGGCCCGGCGTCTACCCCTTCGACCCGAACGGGAATCCCGATCTCACCGCGGTCGTCGTCCGTCGCGGAACCCCTGAGGAGCAGAGCGCATGATGAACTTCGAGAAGCGCACCGGACCGGACCTCGGCGCGGACGCTCCGACGTACCCGACGCAGGGTGTGCCCGACTGGTACCGCGACGCGAAGCTCGGCTTCTTCGTGCACTGGGGCCTCTACTCGGTGCCGGCGTGGGCCGTGCAGCACGGCGAGGGCGTGAACATCCCGACCGAGGACGCGTACGCCTGGCACCAGTACGCAGAGTGGTACGGCAACACCGTGCGCATCGCCGGCAGCCCCACGTGGGAGCGGCATCAGCAGCTGTTCGGGCCGGGCACCTCGTACGAGGACCTCGCCGATCGATGGGATGCCTCGGCGTTCGACGCGGATGCCTTCGTGGGCGAGCTCGTCGGCGCGGGAGCCCGGTACATCATCCCCACGACGAAGCACCACGAGGGGTTCTGCCTGTGGGGCACCGCGACGACCGGCTTCAACGCGGTGGCTCGTGGTCCGCGCCGTGACCTTATCTCCGAGTTCCACGATGCCACCCGCCGGGCGGGTGCGAAGTTCGGCGTCTACTACTCGGGCGCGCTCGACTGGCATGTGAGCGACTTCCCGGCGATCGAATCGGACACCGATCTGTTCCGGTTCCGTCGCAACGACGCGCACTTCGCCCGCTACTCCGCCGCACAGCTCGACGAGCTCGTGGCGCGCTTCTCGCCCGACGTGCTCTGGAACGACATCGAGTGGCCGGACGGCGGCAAGGGGCGTGACGAGTACGCGGTCGCCGCGCTCCTGGAGCGGTACTTCGATGCCGTACCGGATGGTGTCGTCAACGACCGCTGGGGTGTGCCTTACCACGGGTTCCTCACGCGCGAATACACGGACATCCCCGAGATCATCCCGGAGCCATGGGAGTCGACCCGCGGCCTCGGCTACTCGTTCGGTTTCAACCAGGCGGAGGACGAGCGGCACTCGCTGTCCGGTGCGGCGCTCATCCGCCTGCTCGTCGACGTCGTGGCCAAGAACGGCAATCTGCTGATCAACGTGGGCCCTGCGGCCGACGGCTCGATCCCGGAACTGCAGCGGAGCGCGATGCGCGAGTTGGGTGCGTGGCTGCAGGCGAACGGACACGCGATCTACGGCACACGACCGTGGATCCGGATGGGGGAGCGGAGCGGCGCTCCGCGTCGCTACACGACCACAGGGCCGACGGTGCACGTGCACGCCCTTGACCCGAGCGTCGGCGCGATCGGGTTGCCCGATGAACTGCGCACGCGCGATCTGCGCTGGTCGGACGGGTCCGTCGCCGAGCGGTCGGCTCAGGACAGCGCGGTCGTCGTGATCCCGGCCGGTCTGCGCGAAGAGGCTGTCGCGGTCCTGTCCGCAGGCTGAGACGGATCGGATCGCGACGAGGCGAGGGCCCTCCCGACCACGAGTCGGGAGGGCCCTCGCTGTGTGCGTCCGCGCTCAGGGGCGTGTGAGCTCCTCGAGCACCTCGATCACATGCCGATACGGTCGCCCTGTGGCGCGTGTCATCCCGATCTCGCAGGTGCGGTTGGCCGACACGAACGCATCGAAGTCGCCGCGCGTGCTCTCGGCCTCCGCGATCTCCGCCGACTCCTGAGCGGTCGCGCTGGCCGTGAGCTCGGGGTGCAGCATGCCGCGGTCCCCGGCGAAGGCGCAGCAGCCCCACCCCTCGGGGACGAACACGTCGTCGGCGACGGCTCCGGCGATCGCGGTCAGTGCCCCGGTCGCCCCGAGCGCCGTCGTGGAACAGGTCGGATGCACCGCGATGGTGGGCAGCTTCGCGGTGACGGTCAGCTTCGGCAGCACCTCGCGGGCCACGAAGGTCGTGGCGTCCTCGATACGCAGCCCGGCGTACCGGGGGTTCTTCGCGACCGACTGTGCGAGCATCACGTCCAGGCCTTCGGTGCAGGACGCCGCATCGCACACCACGGGAAGCTCGCCGTGCCGGCTCGCGACCCACAACGACTCCAGGACCCGGTCCGACATGCGTGCGTATCCGTCGAGATGGCCCTTCGACTTCCACGGTGTGCCGCAGCAGAGTCCGCCGTTCTCCTCGGGGATCACGACGGGGATCCCCGCCCGGTCGAGCAGTGCATGCAGGGCATCCCGAGATCCCTCGCCCTCACCCTCCGCACCGAACATCGTCCCGATGCAGGCGCCGAAGAAGACGGCCTGCGCATCGGTCGGCGACTCCGGGCGCGGCGGCTTCGAGCCGCCGTGGGGGAGGCCGCCGTCGTAGAGGGGCACGGTGTCGGTGCCGAGGACCGCGCGGCCGAGATGGGTGACGCCGCGCACGAGCGGAGCGGGGAGGGCATCGGCGACGGTGAGCGCGACCCCTCCGGCCCGGGTGACCGTGCCCCAGTGCTTCGCGGCCACGCCCCACACCGCGCCTTCGATCGCGTTCGACTGCTCCGCACGAAGCCGACGCACGAGGTCGCCGGTGTTGATGTCGACCGGACAGGCCACACCGCACATGCCGTCGACCGCACACGTCTGGACGCCGTCGTAGTCGTAGTCCTTCTGCAGGTCGCGCAGCAGGTCGGTGTCGCCCTGCTCCTCGGCCCACGCCATGTCGCGGCGGAGCACGATGCGCTGTCGAGGTGTGAGGGTGATGCTCTTGCTCGGGCAGGTCGGTTCGCAGTAGCCGCATTCGACGCAGCGGTCGACCTCGCCCTCGACCGTCGGCACCCGCTTGAGGTCGTGCAGGTAGGAGTCCGGGTCGTCGGAGAGGACCACCCCCGGATTCAGGATGCCGTCGGGGTCAAGGAGGCCCTTGATCTCCCACATCATGTCGGTGAGCTCGTCACCGTACTGGCGGCGTACGAACGGCGCCATGATGCGCCCGGTCCCGTGCTCGGCCTTCAGCGATCCCTGCTGGGACAGCACGAGGTCCACCAGATCATCGGTGAAGCGCCGATAGCGCGCGATGCTGTCGGCATCGTCGAAACGCTCGTTGAGGAGGAAGTGGACGTTGCCGTCCTTGGCGTGCCCGAAGATCACCGAGCCCTCGTACCCGTGCGCGGCGAACAGGTCGATGAGTCGCTCGCACGTGTGGAGAAGACGCGGCACCGGCACCACGATGTCCTCGAGGAGAGCCGTCGTTCCCGAGGGGCGGGCGCCGGCGACCGCGGTGTAGAGACCTTTGCGCACGTGCCACAGTGCGGCGCGTTCTCCGGAGTCGGTGGTGAGGCGCGGTGTCACGGCGAGCGGCAGTGCCTCGAAATGCGCCTGTGCCGTCGCACTCGCCTCCCTGAGCGCATCGTCGTCGGAGGCGTGCACCTCCACCAGGAGAGCGGCGTGCCCCTGCACCTCGATCTCCGCGATCGATGCCGGGACGTCGCTCAACCCCTGCGCGACCCGGAGGGAGGCGGCATCCATGAGCTCGATGGTGGCGAGTCCGAGTCGGGTGAGGTCGGGAAGTGCCGTCATCGCGGCGGACAGCGTCTCGAACACGAGCAGCCCCGTCGCGATCGACGGGCGTACCTCGATCGTGCGGAAGCGGGCCTCGGCAACGAAGGCGAGTGTGCCCTCGGAGCCGATGATGAGGTGCTCCAGGATGCGCACGGGGTCATCGAAGTCGAGGAGCGCGTTCAGCCCGTAACCCATCGTGTTCTTCATGGAGAACTGCTGGCGCAGGAAGGCGACGCGCTCGGGCGAGGCGAGCAGACGTGCCCGCAGATCGAGCAGGCCCTCGGCGATCGCGGGTTCCGCGGCATGCAGCAGCTCGTTCGCATCCGGACGGCCGGTGTCGAGGATCGTTCCGCTCGGGAGCACGATGGTCATCGACTCGATCGTCCGGTATGAGTTCTCGGTGATGCCGCAGGCCATTCCGCTGGAGTTGTTCGCGACGACTCCGCCGATCGTGCATGCGATCTCGCTGGCGGGGTCGGGGCCGAGCTTGCGGCGATAGCGCGTGAGTCTGGTGTTGACCTGGCGCACGGTGGCGCCGGGGCCGACGCGCACGGTCGCGCCGTCGTCTTCCACGCGGATCTCGCGGAAGCTGCTGCGGGTGTCGACGAGGATGTCCCCGCTCACGCTCTGCCCGGAGAGGCTGGTGCCCCCGGAGCGGAACGTCATCGTGCGGCCGGCGGCGCGAACGGCTCCGAAGGCGCGTGCCACCCCTTCGGCATCCGCGGGGGAGAGCACCGCATCCGGGATCAGCAGGTAGTGGGAGGCGTCGTGGGCGCGGGCGAAGCGGTCGATGGAGCGCGAATGGACCTGAGTCGCGGAGCCCAGCAGGTCGGGGTCCAGCGGTTCGGCGAGGGTGGTCGGCACGGTGCTCCTCTGCTCCGTCGGAAGGTGATCAACACGATTGTCAGACAAGTGTACCGAGCATGCGGCTCTTCGATAGGCTGACCCGCATGACCACCACTTCGGACGCACCGCTGGGGATCGTCGGCGTCGTGGATGCCGTCACCGCACAGCTGCGCGGTCGTATCCTCGGGGGCGAGATCCGCTCGGGGGATCCGATCACGGAAGCGGCCGTGTCGCAGACCTTCGGAGTTGCGCGTCCCAGCGCGAAAGCGGCGATCGAACAGCTCGTCGCCAGTGGCCTGCTCGTGCGCACCGCGCATCGAAGCGCGCGTGTGGTCGGGATCGACCCCGCGACAGTGCGTGACGTCTACCGCACCAGGGCCCGACTCGAGAGCGCGGCGCTTCGCGAGCTCGCGAAGACCAGCACCGTGCCGAGCGCGGCGCGCGATGCGAATTCGGAGATCCTCGCGATGCCCCCGGGTCCCGACCCGGCGACCGTGAACCCCGATCTGCGGTTCCACACCGCCATCATCGATGCACTCGACAGCGAACGCACCGGGCGCATGTACCGCAGCGTGCTCGACGAAGTGCGGCTGTGCATGGCGCAGGTGCAGGGGCGCCGGCTCGTCGACGCCTCGGTGATCGCGTCGCAGCATGCCGAGATCCTCGACGCGGTCGCTTCAGGCGACGGAGAACGGGCAGCGGCTCTTCTCGACGCGCACCTGTCGTCGGCCGAGCAGCGGCTGGTGGAGGCGCTCGACGCGGAGTAGCGCCGAGCGGGCCGTCACTCCGCCGGAGCTTCCTCGACCACGATCGGGGCTTCGGCCGGATCAGCCCACACCGGTGCCGGGAGCACGGTGTCGGTCTGGCCTGCCTGGATCGATCGCAGCGCCTCGGTGATCTGCTCGTCGTTCTCGGGGACGGGAAGGTCGCAGGCGCGCAGTTCCGAAGCGAACTGCAGGGTCAGCCGGATCTTGCCCGCCTCGACGGCCTGTGCGGTCGTACCGGTGCGGATCTCGCTCCCGGTCTGGATCGCCGGGACGTCATCGCAGACGTGGTAGACCTTGCCGCCGTCGACCCAGACCACCTCGTCCTTGCCCAGAAGCTGGATCACGGCCGACTGGTCGGCCGTGTACTGCTCGACGGACGCCGGAGCGAAGTCGACGCCGATGAAGACGGCCAGGGCCGCGAGGACGACGCCGACGATTCCAGCCGTGGTCTTCTGGCCCTTGTCCATGTCCTTGTTGAGGAAGATCAGGATGACCAGCGGGAGGAACGCCACGACTGCGACGATCGCACCGAGCTGGTTCTGCACGAAGAACCGCGTCTTGTCCGCCCTGCGCGCGGGGTCGAGGCGGTTGGCCTTCTTCCACAGCACCGAGCCGGTGATGGACAGGGCCGCGATCACGACGAGCAGCACGAGGAGCGTGATGAACGCCCACTGCGGGAACGTCGCGGTGACACCCTGCTCCTCGAGCAGGCCGGTGTCGGGGTTGCGGACGAGGGTGCCGTCTTCGCCGACGAACACACGCTGGCGCAGGAGCCAGAAGATGCCGACGCCTTCGCCGATGATCGCGACAGCCCAGAGGATGGCGGCGATCCAGCGGAAGCGCGTCGCCTTGGCCTTGGCTTCGGGGGTGGGGACCCAACCGGCAGGTGGTTCGGTCGCCGTGCTCTTCGCGGACTGGGCGACGCGGGCGTCGCTGTTCCCGGTCTCGGCGTTCTCGCTCCCAGCCACGGTGTTCCCTTCCCCTCCGGTGCCCGCCGTTCCGGCTCAAGGCAACCCCGATCCTAGTGGACCGGGTGTCCTACGCTGGGGACATGACTTCCGATTCCGACGACGCGCTCAGCTGGGACGGCGACGAGGCCTCGACACCGAAGGATCGCGCGCTTCCGCACGGCTGGAACGCCGTCGGCAAGGGCAGCGACGACGTCGGGACGATCGAGGACGACGGCACCGTCACACCGGCGACCGACGACGAGCCCTCGGGTCTGAGCACCCCGATGCTGCTGCTCGTCGGTGTCGTCGGCGGCGTCTACCTTCTCTACACGATCGGCTGGATCGTCGGAGGGCTCCGGTTGCAGCCGCTGGCATCCTTCCTCGTCTCCGACGTGATGTTCCTGCCGTGGTTCTTCCTCGCGATCGCTGCGCCCGCCCTGTGGTTCCTGGCGACCTGGGTGCTCACACGGGGGAGTGCGGCCTGGATCCGCGTCGCGGTGCTGTTCGCGGGGGTCGTGCTCCTCGTCCCCTGGCCCTTCGTCACCGTGGGGGTGATCGGATCATGACCACGTCGTCGAACGAAGCGCAGGTATCCGCGGATTCTCCGCGTTGGCTCGTCGGGCTCGTCATCGGCCTGGCAGGACTCTTCTACGCCTACGCGGTCTGGAATGCCGTCGCGCACCTCATCACGATGGCCCAGACCGGACTGAGTGGCGGCGGGTGGGCGACGCTGCTGTTCGGTGTCGCCTTCCCCGCGATCGTGTTCGTCTTCGCCTATGTGATCGGCCGGCGGCGCCGTGTCGGCGAACTGGCGCTCGTGTTCCTCGCCGGACTCGGCGTCGTCGCGGTGTTCTGGATGAGTCTGATCGCGCTGAGCCTCACGATGCCCAGCGCGTGAGCGGCCTGCCGTGCCGCGTCACACGGCACGGAGGGCTGCGTCTGCTCCGGTAGAGTTGACGCGATCGCGCCCCCATGGTGTGCGGCGCATCGGCCCCTGCCGCGCTGCCCCGAAGGATCCACTGTGCCGAAGCCTGTCGTGCTTATCGCCGAAGTACTCTCTCCCGCCACGATCGACGCTCTCGGTCCCGACTTCGACGTCCGTGACGTCGACGGCACCGACCGCGAGGCGCTGTTCGCGGCGCTCGCGGATGCTGATGCCGTTCTGGTCCGCTCGGCGACGCGCATCGACGAGGAAGCGCTGGGGCACGCCCCGAAGCTGAAGGTGGTCGCCCGCGCCGGAGTGGGCCTCGACAACGTCGACATCAAGGCGGCCACGGCTGCCGGCGTCATGGTCGTCAACGCGCCGACCTCGAACATCGTCTCCGCCGCCGAGCTCACGGTGGGCCACATCCTGAGCCTCGCCCGCCGCATCCCGGCGGCGCATGCCTCACTGTCTGCCGGTGCCTGGAAGCGCAGCTCCTTCACCGGCGCCGAGCTGTTCGAGAAGACGGTCGGCATCGTCGGTCTCGGCCGCATCGGCGCGCTCGTCGCCGCGCGCCTCGCGGCTTTCGACATGCGGGTCGTCGCCTACGACCCCTATGTCACGTCTGCCCGCGCACAGCAGCTCGGCGTGCAGCTGCTCTCGCTCGACGAGCTCGTAGCGGAGTCGGACTTCCTGACGATCCACATGCCGAAGACGCCGGAGACGACCGGCATGATCGGTGCCGAGCAGTTCGCGGCCATGAAGCCGACCGCCTTCGTGGTCAACGTCGCACGCGGTGGGTTGATCGACGAGGAGGCGCTGCACGCGGCCCTCGTCGCGGGCGAGATCGCGGGTGCCGGGCTCGACGTGTTCACCTCCGAGCCTCCGGCAGAGGGGGGCACCGCGCGGCCGCTCCTCGACCTGCCCAACGTCGTGGTCACCCCTCACCTCGGTGCCAGCACCGAAGAGGCACAGGAGAAGGCCGGCGTCTCGGTCGCCCGCTCCGTGCGCCTCGCGCTCGGCGGCGACCTCGTCCCCGACGCGGTGAACGTCGCGGGTGGCGTCATCGATCCCTACGTGCGTCCCGGCATCTCGCTCGTCGAGAAGCTCGGCCAGATCTTCGCGGCACTCGCGACGTCGCCGCTCACCAGCCTCGATGTCGAGGTGCACGGAGAGCTGAACGACTACGACGTCAGCGTGCTCAAGCTCGCTGCGCTCAAGGGCGTGTTCACGAACATCGTCAGCGAGACGGTCTCTTACGTCAACGCGCCGCTCCTCGCCGAACAGCGGGGAATCGCGGTGCGTCTGCTCAAGGATGACGTCAGCGACGAGTACCGCAACGTCATCACCCTCGCGGGCGCGTTGTCCGACGGCTCGCAGCTCTCGGTGTCCGGCACGCTCACCGGTCCGAAGCAGACCGAGAAGCTCGTCGGCATCAACGACCACCGGCTCGAGCTGCCGATCGAGAAGCACCATGTCGTGATGCTCTACACCGACCGCCCCGGCATCGTCGCCGTGTACGGCCAGAAGTTCGGGGAGGCCGGCATCAACATCGCCGGCATGCAGATCGCCCGTCAGGCCGCCGGGGCCCAGGCCCTCAGCGTGCTGACCCTGGACTCGCCGGTCTCGGACGAACTGCTCGACGACGTGCGCGACGCGATCGACGCCGACCTCTTCCGTCAGATCGAGATCACCGAGGTCTGATCGCACAGGTCTGGCTGCACCGGTCTCAGTGCGCAGATGCAGAAGAGGGCGGGAGCGTGATGCTCCCGCCCTCTTCTCATGTCTCGGTGGGTCAGGCCGTGGCGCTGAGGACCAGGGCGATCAGCTCGGCGAGTTCGTCGCTGCGGGGGACGAGCCGCTCGGGGCCGTGCACGTCTAGCGAGTTGTTGAAGTAGAGCCCGTCGCTCACGAGCATCACGAGGTCGAGGCTCGCATTGTCGCGCACATGCGGGCGGATCGTCTCCGCCCAGCGTCGTCGCGTGTCGCGGAGCATGTCGGCGGCAGGGATCGATCCGCCCTGGGCCAGCCGCGTCGTGGCGATCAGCACGCGATCGAGGGCGTCGTCCTCCATGACCGAGGTGCGCACGTAGTAGGCGACCGGCCCCTCGTCGGCTGCGGTCATGCGTTCGAGGTCGAGCGTCGTGAGTCGGTCGAGCCGCTCGACGAGCCCTGCCTCCAGTTCATCCTTCGACCCGAAGTGGTAGAGGAGGCCACCCTTGGAGACGCCGGCCGCCTTCGCGGTCGCATCGAGCGTCGCTGCACGTTCGCCGTCTTCGATGAGGATCGCTTCGAAGGCGTCGAGCACCTTCTCGCGGGCGAGGGGAGGTCGGGGCATCGTGGATCCTCTGCACAGGGGAGGGGCGGGAATTCTGTTACTATACCATCTGGACGGTTCACTAACCGTGCCGTCATGATTGTGAGAGGTGTTCCATGAACCGTACTGCGTCGATCCCGACGACAGAGACGGACGCTCCCCGCGTCGGAGCCCGCGGCTGGGCGGCACTCGTCGTCCTCATGCTGCCGGTGCTGCTGGTGTCGGTGGACAACACGGTGCTGAGCTTCGCGCTCCCCGAGATCTCGATCGCGCTCGCTCCCACGGGGGCGGAGCAGCTGTGGATCATCGACGTGTACCCCCTGGTGCTCGCCGGCCTCCTGGTCACGATGGGGACGCTGGGCGACCGCTTCGGGCGCCGGAAGATGCTGCTGATCGGTGCGACCGGCTTCGCCGCCGTCTCCGCACTGGCCGCCTTCGCGCCCACTGCCGGGCTGCTGATCGCCGCCCGGGCGCTCCTCGGCTTCTTCGGCGCCATGCTGATGCCGTCGACCCTTTCCCTCCTGCGCTCGATCTTCCAGAACCGCGACCAGCGCCGCATGGCGATCGCCGTGTGGGCGTCGGCGTTCTCCGCGGGCTCCGCGCTCGGACCGATCGTCGGCGGCTTTCTCCTCGAGCACTTCGCATGGGGTTCCGTCTTCCTCATCGCCGTGCCCGTGTTGATCCCGCTGCTCGTCGCCGCGCCGCTGCTGGTGCCCGAGAGCCGCGACCCGAACCCCGGACGCATCGATCTGATCAGCATCGCGCTGTCGATGGCGACGATGATCCCGGTCGTCTACGCGATCAAGTCGCTGGCCGTCGACGGGCCGAGTCTCAAGGCCGGAGCCTGGGCGCTGCTCGGCTTCGTGATGGGCTACCTGTTCGTCCGTCGCCAGCTGCGTGCCAAGACGCCGATGCTCGACATGGCGCTCTTCCGTCGGGGCTCCTTCTCCGGTGCGATCCTGGTCAACCTGCTCAGCGTCGTGGCTCTGGTCGGTTTCCTCTACTTCGTCTCGCAGCACCTGCAGCTCGTCCTCGGGCTGTCGCCGATGATGGCCGGGCTCGCGCTCGTGCCCGGAATGCTCGCGATGATCGTGGCCGGACTCTCTGTCGTCCCGATCTCTCGTCGCATCCCGCCGCACATCGTGATCCCCGTCGGGCTCGCGTTCTCCGTGGCCGGCTACCTGATCGTGGCGTTCACGACGCACGAGCACGGCGTCCTGCCGCTGGTCGTCGCATTCGTGGTGCTCGGCATCGGCATCGGTGCCGCCGAGACGATCTCCAACGAGCTGATCCTCTCCAGCGCCCCCGCCGCGAAGGCGGGAGCGGCGAGCGCGGTCTCCGAGACCGCCTATGAACTCGGTGCGGTGCTCGGCACCGCGGTGCTCGGTGGCATCATCACGGCCTTCTACCGCGGGGCTCTCGTGCTTCCGGAGGGCCTGCCGGCAGACGTGGCGCACGCGGCGGGGGAGACTCTCGCCGGGGCCTACACGGCGGCGCAGGCGCTGCCGGGCCAGCTCGGCACCGCGCTGTGGGAGGCGGCGGCGGCCGCATTCGGCTCCGGGGTGATGGTGACCTCGCTGATCGGCGCTGGTCTCGTCGTCGTCGCGGGCGTGATCGCCGCCGTCACACTGCGCAAAGCCCCCACGCACTGACCAGTACGCTGGGAGGACCGGCTCGCTCTCCCTGCGGTGAGCCCGAGCCGGTCCATCCCCGTGCAGTGCGCAAGGAGTCTCATGTCGCGTGTCGTGAAGCTGGCCGTCATCCCCGGTGATGGCATCGGTCCCGAGGTCATCGCCGAAGCGGAGAAGGTGCTCGACGCCGTCACCGCCGACAGTGGTGTGGTCTTCGACAAGACCCGTTTCTCGCTCGGCGCCGGACGCTTCCTCGAGACCGGCGACACCCTCACGGACGATGACCTCGCCGCGATCTCCGCGAACGATGCGATCCTGCTCGGCGCGGTCGGCGGCACCCCGGGCGACCCGCGCCTCAAGGACGCCAACATCGAGCGGGGCCTGCTGCTGAAGCTGCGTTTCACCCTCGACCACTACGTGAACCTGCGGCCGTCGAAGCTGTTCGTCGGTGCCTCGGGCCCGTTGGCCGAGCCCGGCGACATCGACTTCGTCGTTGTGCGTGAAGGCACCGAGGGGCCGTACGTCGGCAACGGCGGGGCCATCCGCAAGGGCACCCCGCAGGAGGTCGCGAACGAGACCTCGGTGAACACCGCCTTCGGCGTCGAGCGCGTCGTGCGCTACGCGTTCGACCTCGCCGAGCGTCGTCATAAGAAGGTCACGCTGGTGCACAAGACCAACGTGCTCGTGCACGCCGGTGCCATCTGGCAGCGCGTCGTGAACGAGGTGGCGGCCGAGCACCCCGACGTCGTGGTCGACTACCTGCACGTCGACGCCGCCACGATCTTCCTGGTCACCGACCCCTCGCGCTTCGACGTGATCGTCACCGACAACCTGTTCGGCGACATCCTCACCGACCTCGCGGGCGCGGTCACGGGTGGCATCGGCCTCGCCGCCTCGGGGAACATCAACCCCGACGGCGCGTTCCCGTCGATGTTCGAGCCGGTCCACGGCTCAGCGCCCGACATCGCCGGACAGCAGAAAGCCGACCCGACGGCGGCGATCCTCTCGATCGCGCTGCTGCTCGACCACCTCGGACTCGCCGAGGAATCCGCACGGGTCGGTGCCGCGGTCGAGGCGGACATCGCGGCACGGACGGTGGCTCGCACCACGGCGGAGATCGGCTCCGCGATCACTGCACGCCTCTGACTGCAGGCGTAGGCTGAACGGGCGCGAGGATGCGCCCACCCACGAGGAATGGATGATGAGATGACGACCATCGATGCCGAGGCGACCGTGGCTCCCCTGGAGTTCGCCGTCACGAAGAACCTGACCGCTGCGTCTCCCGCACGGCTCGCCGAGGTGCTGGAGAATCCGGGCTTCGGCGTGGTCTTCACCGATCACATGGTCGACATCTGCTGGTCCGCCAAGGGCGGCTGGCACCGTCCTCGCGTGCAGCCGTACGGTCCGATCCCGCTCGACCCCGCGGCATCGGTGCTGCACTACGCGCAGGAGATTTTCGAGGGTATCAAGGCCTACCGTCACGCGGACGGTTCGATCCACACGTTCCGACCCGACCGCAATGCTGCGCGTCTGCAGGCCAGCGCTCGTCGTCTCGCTCTGCCGGAGCTGCCGACCGAGTACTTCATCCAGTCGCTGCGCGAGCTCATCGCCGTGGATGGCCGCTGGGTTCCGGACGGCGCTGACCAGAGCCTGTACCTGCGCCCGTTCATGTTCGCGAAGGAGGCGTTCCTCGGCGTGCGCGCCGCACAGAAGGTCGCCTATTACGTGATCGCGAGCCCCGCAGGCGCCTACTTCTCCGGCGGGGTGAAGCCGGTGCGCATCTGGCTCTCCGAGGAGTACGCCCGCGCCGGCAAGGGCGGAACCGGCAAGGCCAAGACCGGAGGCAACTATGCCTCGAGCCTGCTCGCACAGAGCGAAGCGAGCGCGAAGGGGTGCGACCAGGTCGTGTTCCTCAACGAGAAGCGCGATGTCGAGGAGCTCGGCGGCATGAACGTCGTCTTCGTCTTCAAGGACGGACGTGTGGTCACCCCCGAGTCGGACAGCATCCTCGAGGGCATCACGCGTGACTCGCTCCTGCAGCTGGCGGAAGACCGCGGCTACACGGTCGAGAAGCGCCCGATCTCGATCGATGAGTGGCGCGAAGGCGTGGCCTCCGGCGACATCGTCGAGGTGTTCGCGTGCGGCACCGCCGCGGTCGTCACCCCGATCGGCGCACTCGTCGGAGACGGGTTCGACGAACCGCAGCCGCTGGGCGAGCTCGCACTCTCGCTGCGTGAGGAGCTCACGGACATCCAGTACGGCCGCCGCGAGGACAAGCACGGCTGGCTCCTGCGCCTCGACGCCTGACCGCTCGGACGACACCCGCGCCCACCACCGAGACCCACGCCTGCCGCCTGCGCACGTGTGGGTCTCGGTGTCTGCGGTGCGTCTCGGCAGGGTGGGACGCCCTCGCTAGGCTGGATCCCATGAAGATCGCCCGGTTCAGCCACGACGAAGCCATCATGTACGGGATCATCGACGAGCGTGAGCTCGTCGTGCTCGCCGGAGACCCGATGTTCACCGGGTACGAGACCACCGGCGCCCGTGTGCCGCTCGCGGATGCCGCGCTGCTCGCTCCGGTGATCCCGCGGTCGAAGGTGGTCTGTGTGGGTAAGAACTATCACGACCACGCGGCCGAGATGGGGGGAGAGGCTCCCGAGGAACCGCTGCTGTTCCTCAAACCGAACACCGCGGTGATCGGACCTGGTGACGCGATCGTGCGCCCGCCCCTCTCCGATCGCACCGAGTACGAGGGTGAGCTCGTCGTGGTCATCGGCAAGATCGCCAAGAACGTGAAGGCCGAGAACGCGCTCGACTACGTGCTGGGCTACACGATCGGCAACGACGTGACCGCGCGCGATCTGCAGCGCAAGGACGGACAGTGGGCGCGCGCGAAGGGCTTCGACACGTTCTGCCCGCTCGGACCCGTGATCGAGACCGACTTCGATCCCGCGACCGCCACGATCGAGACGCGGGTGAACGGCGAGGTGCGCCAGCACGCTCCGCTCACCGACATGATCCACTCGGTGCCGGCGATCATCGAGTACGCCTCGGCCGTGTTCACGCTGCTCCCGGGAGATGTCATCATGACGGGCACGCCGGCGGGCGTCGGAACCTTCGGCGCAGGAGACGTCGTCGAGGTCGAGATCACGGGGCTGGGCATCCTGCGCAATACCGCGCGGGACGCCGCACCCGCGTCATGACCGATGTGGCCCTGACGGCGGCGCAGCAGACGGCGGTCCAGCGACGCACCGTGCTGGTGCTGTCGCTCGGGCAGGTGCTCGGCGGCATCGCCTTCGGTGCCACGGTGTCGCTCGGAGCGCTCCTGGCCGCGGACATCTCGGGGAACGACGCGCTCTCCGGTCTGGCGACCGCCTCGGTCACGCTCGGAGCGGCGGCGTGCGCGATCCCGCTGGCCCGCCTCGCCGCTCGTGTCGGCCGGCGTCGTGCGCTCACGCTCGGCAACCTGTTCGCACTGGTCGGCATCGCGGTCGTCATCCTCGCCGCCTCCCTGCGCATCTTCCCGCTGCTGCTCGCCGGCATCCTCATGATCGGCGCGGGCAACGCGGGAAACCTGCAGTCTCGCTTTGCCGCGACGGATCTCGCCGCCCCGCAGCACCGTGGCCGGGATCTGTCGATCGTCGTCTGGTCGACGACGATCGGAGGGGTTGCCGGGCCCCTCCTGCTGGGACCGGGAGAGATCGTCGGGCAGGCGGTCGGGATGCCTCCGCAGACGGGTTCCTATCTGTTCTCGTTCGTTGCGCAGTGCGCGGCACTCCTGCTCTACATCGTCGCGCTGCGCCCTGATCCGCTTCTCGCGGCGCAGCGGCTCGCCACGGCGTCGGCGGCTGCCGCCGGAGCGGTGGCAGTGGACCGGCCACGGGTGGCGCGCTATGCGATCTTCGCGATCGCGGGTTCTCACGTGGTGATGGCGTCGGTCATGGCCATGACCCCGGTGCACCTGTCGCACATGGCGCACGGCGCCGGAGGCATGGCGGCGACCCCGGCGGATGTCTCGGCTCTGGTGGGGATCACGATCGCCCTGCACGTGGGCGGGATGTACGCCCTGTCGCCGGTCTTCGGTGTGCTCGCCGACAGGTGGGGCCGACTCAAGGTCGTGCTGCTCGGCCAGGTGCTGCTCGCCGGTGCTCTGGCGTTCGCCGTGTTCACGGGTACCGAGGCCTGGGGTGTCATGGTCGCGCTCATCCTGCTGGGGCTGGGGTGGAGCGCGGCGACGGTCGCCGGGGCGGCGCTGCTCACCGAGGCCTCCGCACCCGAGCTCCGCACGCGCAGACAGGGTCGCAGCGATTCGCTCATGAGCCTCTCGGCTGCGGCCGGCTCGGTGTTGGCCGGAGTAGTGCTGTCGAACTTCCAGTACTCGGGACTCGGGATCGCAGCCTTCATCCTGGTCGTCGCGATCGTGGCGCTGTCTCCGCTGGCTCGCGCGGGAGCACGGTGAAGGACTGGTCCGGTGTCGGCGAAGCGTACTCCGCCTCCTACTCGGCGCTGTGCGCCGGGACCTTCGTCACGATGCGGGAGGCCCTGGGCGAGCCGCATGGCCGCAGCCTGGTCGACGTGGGCGCCGGAGACGGCACCCTCGCCGCGATGTGGACCGCCGAGGGATGGACGGTGACCGCGTGCGAACCGGAGTCGACCATGCGCGCGGTCTCGCGTCGCCGGCATCCTCTGATCGACACCATCGACGGCACCTTGCCGGCGCTTCCGTTCGCAGACGGCGCGTTCGACGTCGCCATCGCGAACTTCGTGTTGAATCACGTCCCGTCTCCGCGTTCGGCCGCCGCAGAGCTGCGACGGGTCAGCCGGGGTGCGGTCGTGGCGACGACCTGGACGCTCTCTCCCTCGTGGCTCTGGGCCGAGATCACCGAGCGTGCCGGTATCGCGCCCTTCGCGGGGCCGAGGCTCCCGGATGACGAGGACTTCGAGCGCACGGCCGACGGGTTCGGGCGGATGCTGCAGGAAGCCGGGCTGCAGCGCGTAGAGGTCACCGAGCTCGACTGGACCTGGAGCGCGGATCCGCGAGCCCTCTGGCGGTCTGTCGAAGGGGGAGTGGCCGGTGCCGGTGCGCTCTACGCCCGTCTCGACCAGGTCGACCGGCAGCAGTTTCGGACCGCTTTCGACCAGGTGGTCGATGAGCGGAGTGCGAACGGTTTCCTACCGCTGGCGCATCGTGCCGCGGTCGCCGTGAGCGCCGCTCGCTGAGCGCTTCGATCCTCCAGCGGTGCGGTCACCCGTCCCCGTAGAATCGAAGGGCTATGGCTACCCCTCACCCCCTCACCACGACTGTCAGTGGTGCCGACGTCCGCGTCCGCTTCTGCCCCTCACCGACCGGTCTGCCGCACGTCGGCATGGTCCGCACGGCTCTTTACAACTGGGCCTACGCCCGACACAACGGCGGGAAGATGGTGTTCCGCATCGAGGACACCGACGCCGCCCGCGACAGCGAGGAGAGTTTCCGCCAACTGGTCGACGCGCTCACCTGGCTCAAGATCGACTGGGACGAGGGCGTCGAGGTCGGCGGACCGCATGCGCCCTACCGGCAGTCGGAGCGTCACGACATCTATCGCGAGGTGATCGACAAGCTCATCGCGACGGGCGCCCTCTACGAGAGCTACTCGACGGCCGAGGAGATCGACGCGCGCAACGAGGCCGCAGGCCGCGCCAAGCAGCTCGGCTATGACAACTTCGACCGCGACCTCACCGACGAGCAGAAGGCGGCCTTCCGGGCCGAGGGTCGACAGCCCGCTCTGCGCCTGCGCGTGCCGGACGAGGACGTCACGTACGTCGACCTGATCCGTGGCGAGGTCACCTTCCCCGCCGGTTCATTCCCCGACTTCGTGGTCGTGCGTCCGAACGGCGTGCCCCTCTACACGTTCGTGAACCCGGTCGACGACGCGCTGATGGGCATCACGCACGTCCTGCGCGGTGAGGATCTGATGCCGTCGACCGCGCGCCAGCTCTCGCTGTACGCGGCTCTCATCGATGCGGGCGTCACGACGTTCGTGCCGCGATTCGCCCACATGCCGCTGGTGCTGGGGGAGACCGGCAACAAGAAGCTCTCCAAGCGCGACCCGCAGGCCGATCTGTTCCTGCACCGCGACCGCGGCTTCATCCCCGAGGGACTGCTGAACTATCTCGCGCTCCTCGGCTGGTCGATCGGTCCCGACCGCGACGTGTTCTCGCTCGACGAGTTCACCGCGGCATTCGACATCGTCAACGTCAACCCGAACCCGGCCCGCTTCGACCAGAAGAAGGCCGAATCGATCAATGGCGACCACATCCGGATGCTGGGGGAGAGGGACTTCGCCGAGCGGACGATCCCGTACCTCGCGGCGGCCGGGCTCTTCGATGAGCCCACACACGAGCAGTTGGTGACGGCGTTCCGCGTGGCGCCCCTCGTGCAGGAGCGCGTGCAGCTGTTGGGCGAGGTCCCCGGGATGGTGGGCTTCCTCTTCACCGACGAGGTCTCATACGCCGAGGACGCGCTCAAGGGACTGCCGGCGAATGCTGCCGAGGTGCTCGATGCCTGCGTCGTCGCTCTCGAGCCGCTGGAGGAGTTCACGCCCGAGAAGATCCAGGAGGCTCTGGCCGCGGAGCTGGTGGAGAAGCTCGAGCTCAAGCCGCGCATCGCCTACGGGCCTCCGCGTGTGGCGATCACCGGCCGCCGGATCTCGCCGCCGCTGTTCGAGTCGATGGAGCTGCTGGGCAAGGACGAGTCGCTGCGTCGTCTGCGTTCCCTGTCGGCGTTCCTCGCGAGCTGAGTCGCGACGCGCCCGGGCGGCGGCGCACGGCACCGGTTTTGGTGTTCCGCCGCCGCTCGGGTAGGCTTGATTCTCGGTGCGAGGCTCCGGTTTCGCCCTTGGGGTATGGTGTAATTGGCAACACGACGGTTTCTGGTTCCGTTATTCTTGGTTCGAGTCCAGGTACCCCAGCAAGATGAAAACCCCCGCTCAGGCGGGGGTTTCTTCGTTTTAGAGGTAGGGCTTCACCGCACCGGGTGGTGTCCGAGCTCCGGGGCGGTATCGGGTCGGGTCGGGATGACAGCGCAGGCACCCTCGCGACATACGGAGTCGGGTTCTGCCACGATGGTCATCGTGGATCCACTCAGTTTCGCGACGACCTACGCAGTGCCACTGTTCGCCCTGGGCTCAGCGCTTTGCGGTGCATTCGTCGGTGGAGCCATCGGTCGGAGCAATGACAAGCAGAAACGACTTGCGGAGATGCGCCGCGAGGTGCTCCTTGAATCGCTCGATCGTGCATACGAGTTCGAGGACGCGATGCGCGAGTTCACGGTTCACGCGCCAGACGGTGGATCGAACCCCGAAGCAGATGCTGCTGCAGGTGCAGCGCTCGGCCGAGCCCTCGAGCTGGATCGCGACATGAGAAGACTGCGGGGTCGCGTCGCCGTCGTCGGCTCGCAGGACGTCGTCGATGCGTTCGCGAGCTTCCAACAGGCAACAGACAGCTTCATGGACGAGTGCGCTCGTCAGATCAACACGGACGGCATCTTTCGTGGCGCCGAGGCGCAGAAGTTCCATGTGAACTACGCCGAGGCGCTCGACAGGTATGTGAACAGCACTAGACGAGAACTGGGTATCCGTCGCACCGTGGACGCGAGGAACGCTCGCAGAACGGATGCGGTACAAGTGGAGCTTCTACCGGAGCGCTAACTCCACGCCCTTGGGCTGGTCGTACGCCAGCATCTCGCACCTGCGCGCGTCGAGCTCACAATGCTCTTTCGATCCGGTGCGCATATGGCAGAAGTTCCTGCATCCGACCCCGCGAAGGCGAGATCGGATGCAGGAGGCTGTCGTGGACCGGCCTCAGGCGTCCCGACGACGTAGCCGCAGTAGCCAGAGGCCGGCCGCCAGGAGCGTCGCGGCGAGACCCGTCCAGACCCAGCCGATGGTGCTGTCCGCGCCGGTGGTCGCCAGCGGGTCGGTAGCGCCGCCGGCTCCGGGCTTCGTGCCGGTTCCGCCGTTCCCGATTCCGCTTTCGCCGGGTCCGCCTTCACCGGGGCCACCTTCGCCAGGACCTCCGTCATCGACAGTTGCAAACTCCACTGTGGCCAACACTCTGCTCGCCACGCCGGTGAGGACCAGCTCCGCACCATCGATGGCGAAGCTCTCGACCCCGCTGACCGTGACCGTGGATCCCTTGGTCTGGAAGCCTTCTGCTGGGGTGAGCGACAGGCGCACCTCGCCGCCGAGAGCGGCGACGCCCTCTGCAGGTGACACGGTGCCGTTTCGGACCTCGGCGACGTAGCGGAAGCGGACTGGCTGTGCCTCCACCGCGTCGACAGCGGCCTTCAGCGCGTCGAAACTCGCGCGCAACTGCTCCTTCGTGGGTGCGGCTCCGGCGGCCCTGGCGGTGCCCGGCGCAGCGCCAGGGCCGGCGAGCAGGGCCGCACTGTGGGCTGTCGCCGCGGCGAGAGCATCGCCGAGCGTCTCATCGAAGACACGTCCGTTGGTGGTCTCGACCTCGTTCGCGTTCATCAGCGCCGTCGCGTATTCGACGGCCTGGGCGAGTGCGGCGGTCTCTGTGGTCGAATCATCGGCGGCGAAGAGGGCGGCGACCTCGGTCGTGGACAGAGCCGTGTCCCACATCCGCAGGTCGTCCATGTCGAGACCGATGCCGTAGCTCTTGCTCCCGTCGACGCCCACGAGCATGTTCAGGCCACTGGTCATGCTCCCGATCCCCGCGATGCTCGTCTCCCTCGCCAGCACGCCGTCCATGTAGGTGCTCGCGATGTTGCGCGTGCGGTCGACGGTCACGGTCATGTGGTGCCAGGAGCCGCGGTACTCGCCGACGTCGCCGGTCGCGTAGACGCCGTCGGTGCCGTCGCCGAGCGTGAACTCGAGCTTGCCGGTGTTCGTGCCCTCCGGGGCGAGGTTGATGCCGGAGCGGTACCAGTTCGCCCAGTTCTTGTTGCTGATGATCGCACCGTACCCGTCGACGCCGGTGACCTTGGTCCAGAAGCTGATCGTGAGGTCTTTATCCGTGCCGAGGTCGAATTCGGGGCGGGAGCCGAGATCGACGTAGCTGCCCGCGTCTCCGCCGATCCGTACCGCTGTTCCGGAGGCCCCAGGGCGATCGGTCGCGATGTAGGAGACCGAGCCGACCGGCTTCGCCGTCGGCCCGGATGCCGCATGCGTTCCGGTGTCACCGAGGTCGCCCTCGAAGGCGAGATGCAGGAACTCGCCGTCCGGTGCGGGTGCCGGGGTCTCAGGGAAATCGGGGAAGACGAGCTCGCCGGCCGTGCGCACGAGGCCGGTGAGCGGCTCCGACGCGTTCTGGAAGTCGTCGTACGCGGTGACCGTGACGGTGTAGTTCTTCGCCGGTTTCAGACCGCGGACGTCGAAGCCCATCGTGTTCGGGGTCATGTAGAACCGCGAGTACGCCTTGAACGATCCGGTGACGGACTTCGCCGCGTTCTTGCCGAAGTCCGGCACCTGGTTCGCCGTGTACGCGACCGGGTTGCCGGCCTGGTCACGGATCTCAACCTCGTAGTAGTTCACGAGTTCGTCGTCCTTCGCCTGGTCGAAGTGCAGCGTGAGCGTCTCCTCGGTGACATCGGTCGCGGTGACGGCGGCGGCACCCCACCACGGCGCGGTCGTGCTGCGCTGTGCGGCGGTGTACGTGAAGCCGCTCTTGCCCTTGGCCGTGTCGACCACCCAGGGCATGCCGACCCAGCGCTGATGGGTGACGTCGAATCGACGGATGACGGTGGAGCCGTCGGCGAGCACGGAGATGAAGTTCGCGTACTTCTGCGACACCCCGGCAGCAGGGTCTCCCTGGTTGCCCCCGAAGTAGCCGCCGCCGAGGAAGTCGCTCGGCACGTCCTGGTAGATGTAGTTCATCGAGGCGTTCTCGTAGACCGTGAAGTCCTTCTGGAAGATGCTCGTCTCCGGATTCGAGGAGAAGTGGGTGTGCGCCGAGCCCAGCATCACCTGCGGATAGGACGCGAGGATCCGCTGCAGGTCGGGACCTGCCATGTCGTAGTCGGCGTGGAAGGGCCCCCCGAGCGACGTGCCCGCGTAGCCGCTGTGGATCGAGACGAAGATCGGCTTCGCGGGGTCGTAGTCGGGCTTCGCGGCGATGTCCTGCAGCGTGGAGGTGAGGAAGGCCTGGTAGCCGGTCCGCTGGCCGCCGTACCCGAACGTGCTGGTGCCGTTGTAGTCGAGACCGATGAAGTCGATCCCCTCGATCGTCGTGTGGAAGTTGCTCACGTAACCGGTGGCGGCGTTCGGATAGTGCCACGCGGGCGCGTCGGCCGGTGCATTCTTCCGCGCGGAGTCGAGGGTCGTGCCCATCAGATCGGCGATGTCGTGGTTGCCCTGGGTGAGCAGGACCTGCGACTCGGGGAAACTCTCGCGCATGACCCGTTCGACCGCGCGATACCAGCCGGCGACCTTCTCGCTGTCGCCGGCGAGGTGGGCGGAGTACTCCGCGTCGTTCGCGCCGACGACATCGCCGTTGTCGACCACGACGCGCGGGTCGAAGCCCTTGGCGTCCGCCCAGGAGCGGAGGGCCTGGAAGTGCGGCTTCGCGCCCTCGTAGGCCACCTGCTCGGATGTCTTGTCCGCCGTGGCGGCGCCCCCGAGCTCGGTATCGGACATCGTGATGAACTCGAGTGTGGCGTCGGCGCCGTTGTAGGCGTCGTTCGCGGCGTCGATGCGCTGTTGCGTCATCGGTTCCACGGCGGACGACGAGGTCGGGACGGCCGTCGGCGCGACCGCCGCCGCCGGGAGAACGGGGACCAGGAGCGTGAGCGCCGTCGTGGCCGCGATCATCCCTCCACCGAGTGCGCGGCGTAGGGCCGCCTGCGGACGGGGGCGTGTCGTCTTCGGGCGATCAGGGGTCAGCATGGGGTTCCTCGCAGGTGTCGTCGGGGTTCGGAAGGCGGTCGAGAAGTGTGGGGACGTCAGGGAAGCGCGGGCAGGGAGGGCATCAGTGAAGCGACCCAGGGTGCCGTCACGGCGCGGAGGTCGGGGATGCAGGCCGTCGTGCCGCTCGCGTCCCTGTGGTCGGCCCGGACCTGCACGACGCGGCATCCGGCAGCGACGGCAGCACGCACGCCGACCTCGGAGTCCTCGAACACCAGGCACGCGGCCGGATCGACGTCGAGCAGGCCGGTCGCCCGCAGATAGGGTTCTGGGCTCGGCTTCGTGCGTCGCACATCGTCCGCGGTCACGACGACGTCGAATACACCGAGGCTCACGTTCTCGGCGACCGCATCGACCCATGCCCTGGTCGAGCTGGTCACGAGACCGATCCGAGTTCCCTCGCGCCGCAGGTGTGCGAGTGCTTCCTCGGCACCGGCGACCCATTCCAGACGCCCCGCGAAGGAATCGATCGTGACGAGCTCCAGCTCCGCCGCGAGCGCGCTCGCACTCGCACGCGTACTCCCGAGCCCGATCAGAGCGTGGGCGGCATCGATGCCGGACAGCCCTTCGAACCCGGCGAGCTGCGCCGACGACACCGTTGTGCCGAGGTGGGTGAGGTGGGCGCTGATCACGTCGAGCCACGCCCGTTCACTGTCGACGAGTGTGCCGTCGAGGTCGAAGAGCACGGCGGCGGGTCGAGCCGCGGCGGGCCGCGCGGGGGTGGAACGAGGGGAGGCGGAGCGATCAGAGGCGGAGCGATCAGAAGCGGAGCGATCGGAAGCGGGCGTCGACGAGGTCACGGGACGATTACCCCGCTCCGTGGTGTGCACGGGGCGGCGTGCAGATGAACGACGTCTGAACGATAGCCGCCGGCGGGCGTGCAGCGGGGGACAACTGTGAACTGCTGTCCTGATCGCGCGATCGACGGTATCGCGGCTCACCTAGTCTGAGACGGTGTTACCGGCGACCCCGCGCTCCCATCGCGAGATCATGAGCGATCTGATGACCAGGATCATCGATGGGGAGTTCTCTCCGGGCTCCCGCCTTCCGTCGGAGACGAAATTGAGTCTGCATTACGGCTCGACCCGTGGCACGATCCGACGGGCTCTCGCGGGTCTCGAGGACCGAGGCCTGGTATCCCCGGTTCAAGGCGCGGGCTGGACCGTTCGTTCGGGCCGACAGAATCAGTCGTTCGAAGAACTGCGTTCGTTCGCGCAGTGGGCGCGGTCCAAGGGCCTGGCGCCGGGCGGGCAGGTGCGTCGCAAGGAGTTCGGGGAGGCGACCGCGGCGGAGGCGCGTCGCCTGTGGGTGAGCCCGCGGACGCGTGTGCTGCGCGTGACCAGGACGCGTAGCATCGACGGCCGCGACGTGATGCTGGAGCGCACCAGCTACCCGGACTGGATCGCCGATCGGCTGGCCTCGATCGCCGATGACGAGGCCTCCGTCGTCGAGGCGCTCTCGCGTGACTTCGGGATCGTGACCGCGTTCGCCGAGCACGCCATCGATGCCGTCCCCGTGTCCAGCGCCGACGCCGAGCTGCTCGGCGTGCGTCGGGCGAGCGCGCTGCTGCGGGTGCGCCGCGTGAGCTACACCGCGGCAGGCGAGCCGATCGAGTACGGCGAGGACCGCTACCTGCCCGACACCGTCACGTTCCTCGTCACGGCATCGCGGGAGAGCACACCCCTCACGCGCACCGAGTTCTCGCGGTAGCGGATCAGCTCGCGTCGTCACCCCGCGTCGCGTCCGGCGATGTCGAGGGCGCCGAGTAATGTGAATACGTGACAGGAACACGAGCAGAAGCGGCATTCTCGCGCGCTGTCACCGCATTCAGCACGCCGACTCTCGACCTCCTCCACGGACGTTTCGCGCCCTTCGTCGTCGCGTCCCTCTCGCTGCTGTTCACGGCGGACCGGGCGTCCATCCCGATCGCCGATGCCCAGGCCGAGCTCGCCGAGATCCTCGATGAGCTGAGGGGAGCGGGCTACGACGACGACGACCGCCGGGTTCCCGCAGGGACCGGCCGCGACGTCGCGCGGAACTGGGTGCGACTGGGCTGGCTGGTGCAGCAGATCGACGAGGACATCGAGGTGTACCGACTCTCCGCGCACGCCGTCGAGGCGCTGGAGATCGCCGGACGCACGGGAGGGGGGCGCACACGTGTATCCAACTCCCGTGTGCGAACGCTCCTCGACGCCGTGGAGCACCTCTCCGACAGCGCCGAGGCCGATCCCGAGCGTCGCCTGGCTCGTCTTCGGAAGGAGCGGGCGGCACTCGACGCCGAGATCGATCGGATCGAGGAATCGGGCAGGGCGGATCCGCTCGACGATGAAGAGCTGTTCGAAGAAGCGGAGAACGTGCTGCACCTGGCACGGGAGCTCCCCGCCGACTTCACCCGCGTCGCCGAGTCGCTCAAGCTCATGCAGCGCGACGTCGTCGCCCATCTGCGGCGTGACGAGCGCCCGACCGGCGAGGTGCTCCGCGAGTATCTGCGACGCGCGCAGGACGTGATGAACTCGACCCCGGAGGGGCGCGCGTTCTCCGGCGCCCTGCGGCTGATCGGCGATCCGGATCGCATCGACGCGCTCACCGAACAGCTGCACGGCCTGCTCCGGCAGCCGTTCGCCCGCATGCTCGACAGCACGCAGCGTGCCGAACTCGACGCCATCGGGCGTCGGGTCGAGCTCGGCGTCGAAGAGGTCCTCGCCGCACAGCGTCGAGCGTCGCACGTCATCACCGGCCAGGTGAAGACCCACGATCCGCTGCGGGACCGTCAGATCGACGATCTGCTGCGCGATGTCATCGCCGCTCTCCACATCTGGGACGGTGCGGGGGCGAGCGACTCGCCGGTGCGCAGTCTCCCGCTCGCGGATCTGGGGCACCTCAGGCAGACGGTGAGCAGCATCCGCCCGCCGGCCGTCCCCGCACCTCTCGCGGACGCCGACGACGTCGAGTTCGCCGACGTCGACTCCCGCGCGTGGGGTGGTCCGCGGTATGCGGAGCTCGAGGAGTACGTGTCGGGTCTCGGCCCGGAGTTCGACCTCGCCGCGGCGTTCACCCAGGGAGCCGACGATACCCGTCGTCCTGTCGACCTCGTCGGACTGCTCGAGATCGCGCACCGCAACGGCATGACCGAGGGCGAGGAGGTCTCGGTGGTCGAAGCGCGGCGTCCGGACGGATCGACGCGACGTTTCGCTTTCGGCGCCGTCACGGCGCGCAACCCGAAGGAAGAATCACATGCCTGAAGAGAGCCTCGTGACGGAGACGCCGGTCGAGGATCCGTTCATCGCCCCGGTCCCGATGGAAGACGACATCGAGGAGCACTTCGCGGGTGACCGCGGCACGCTGGACCCCGAGATCCGGCGCCTGCTCGCGCACATCCTCCAGCGCCGTTTCATCGCCGCGGAGCGCAACCGCCGGGAATGGGCCCTGCTGCTCGACCATCAGCACGTGATCGAGTCGCGCCTGAACGACCTCTACCTCCGCCTGGTCGTCGACCACGGCCGCGGGTTCGCATACAAGCAGCAGCTGCGCTCCGACGAGATCGACATGCCGGTGTTGCTGAAGGACGCGCCGTACACACGCGCCGAGACCCTGGTTCTCGTGCATCTGCGCACGGTCTATCAGCGCGAGTCCGCCGCCGGCGAGGCATCCGTGCGCATCGACATCGAGGATCTCGAGCAGACCGTGCTGAGCTACTTCAGTGACGTCGACGGCGGCACAGCCCGGCAGCAGAAGGCGATCCGGAACGCGATGGATCGCCTGGATCGAGAGGGCATCGTGCAGGAGGAGACCAGCGGGCGCTATCGCATCAGCGCGCTCGTCGAGGTCGTCCTGAGCGCCGAGACCCTGAAAGAACTCCGCGACTGGCTGCGGTCGCAGGAAGCGGTGGAACGATGACCATGGTCGACACGCTCTTCGGCCTCATCCCGGCGGGTTCGCGCGGGCAGCAGTGGGTGGCGGAGGAGCTGCAGCTGATCAACTGGGGCGGGTACGACGGCGGACCCCATCGTGTGCGCTTCTCGCCGCACGCGACCCTGCTCTGCGGAGGCTCGGGCTCCGGCAAGTCGACGTTGATGGATGCGTACATCGCCTTGATGATGCCGCACACGACGCCGTTCAACGGAGCGTCGAACGGTGGCGTGACGGGTCGCCCGCGCGGCGAGGAGCAGCGGAACATCCTCTCCTACGGGCGAGGGAAGATCGACGAATCCCGCACCGAGGAGGGCACGAAGCTGCGTGTGCTCCGCGGAGACGGGGAGGACACGTGGAGTGCGATCGCGACGACGTGGATCGACCACGACGGGTCGCGGTTCACGGCCGTGCGTGCGTGGTACATCCCCGCGGATGCGCGCGTCCTCGAGGACACGACGCGGGTCAGGGCCACCGTGAACGGGGCGTTCGATCTGGGATTGCTGGAGCGCGCGGCGACGCAGCGGCTCTCGGATGCGTCGGTGCGGGCGACGGGGCTGGAGACCCTCGCGACGGACCGTGAGTTCGCGGCGCGCCTGCAGGCGGTGCTCGGGATCGGTGCGGCCGGCTCCGGCGCCAAGGCCATCAGTCTTCTGGCGAGGATCCAGGCCGGGCAGCAGATCACGACGGTCGACGATCTGTACAAGAAGCTCGTCCTCGAAGAGCCCGAGACCATGGCCACCGCAGATGCCGTCGTGGCGCATTTCGACGAGCTCGAGAGCACGCGGATGAGGATGCTCACGGCGAAGCAGCAGGTGAACGCGCTCGAGCCGATCCGGAGCATCAAAGACCGCATCGTCTCGGCGTCCGAGCGTGTGCGCGTGATCGACGAGGTCGGCGTGTTCACGGATCCGACCTCTCTGGCCGCCCTCTGGAATGCGCAGCGACGCCTCGATCTCCTGCGCGACGTGGAGGTCGAGCTGGGGGATCGTTCCCGCGCGCTGAGTCTTGCCGTGCGCGAGAAACGTGCTCTCGTCGATGCCGCGGATGTCGAGCGCGAGGGGCTTCTCGACGTGCTGCGCCAGTCCGGCGGCGACCGTCTCGAGACAGCTCAGCGCGAACTCCGCGTCGCCGAGCGCAGAGTGGACGACGTCCGGCGGGAGCGGGCGAAGTTCGACGTCATCGTCCGGGAGCTGGGAGCGGAGGTGGAGACCGCCGCGCAGTTCGACGCCTTCGCCGCCGACGTTCGGGGGTCGGCTCCGAAGTCCGAGATCCGTGCTGCCCGTGCCGCTTTCGCCGATGCCGAGAGCACACGCCGGACGATGGAGGCCGAGATCCGCCGCCTACGCGAGGAGCGTGAGAAGACGAGTCGCGTACGCGGGAGCATCCCCGCGCATCTCGACGAGTCGCGCAGCCTGCTCGCAGAGGCGGTCGGGCTCGACCCGGCCGATCTTCCGTTCGTCGGCGAGCTCATCGAGCTGCGGACCGAGTTCGAGCCGTGGCGGGAGGCATTCAACCTCGCGCTCGGAGGCTTCGCCAGGACGCTTCTGATCGACGTCGAGCACCTCGCTTCGTTCCGCACGGCCATCAACTCCGTGCGCACCCCGGAACGTCTGAACTACGAAGGCGTCCATACCGGCATCCCCGAGGTGCGGAACGCCGACCCGAAGACGCTTCCCGGGCGGCTCGAGTACCTCCCGACGCCCTTCACCGGTTGGCTTCAGCAGCGACTTCAGGATCGCTTCGGATACGTCTGTGTCGACTCGTCGTCGCAGTTGGGCGCACACCAGAAGGCCCTCACGATCAGCGGCCAGGTGTCCCAGGGGAGTCGCGGTGCCCACGGAGGGCAGGGGCGCAGCAACGTCCTGGGCTTCACCAACGACCGTCGCCTGCGCGAGATCGACGAACAGCTGAGGCGGCTGACGGCGCAGCACGAGGAGTGCGCGTCCGCTGCGCACGAGGCCGAGGCCGCCCTCGACCGCATCGAGGCGCGGTCGACATCCTTCGCGAAGATCGAGGACCTCACGTGGGAGCAGATCGATGTGGTCACGGTGGAGGCCGAGCGGGAGCGCTGGCTCGCGGTCGAGGCGGAGGTCACCACGGCCAGCCCCGAGATCGCGCAACTCAAGCGCCAGGCCGAAG
Organism: Microbacterium sp. UBA3486; assembly: GCF_002377845.1. Taxonomy (NCBI): domain Bacteria; kingdom Bacillati; phylum Actinomycetota; class Actinomycetes; order Micrococcales; family Microbacteriaceae; genus Microbacterium; species Microbacterium sp. UBA3486. Next base: position 56,280 of record NZ_DFQP01000083.1, on the reverse strand, counting down.
AACTGCGGGCGCGGGCGGCGCGGCTCCGCGATGAAGAGGCGCGTCTCGGCAACGAGCTCGCTCAGACCCAGGAGCAGTGGGGTCGGGTCACCGACGACGTCGACAGCTGTCAGTCGGTCATCGACTCTGCCGCGGCATCCGGACTCGTGCTCGGGGACGGGCACGCCTCGTTCCTCGACAGCCGATTCCTGCACGCCGAGACCGGAGGATCCGCGACGGCGGCGCAGCGCCTGACCCATCTGGACACCGCCCTCAGGACGGCAGCTCAGCGCCTTCTCGATGACCGCCGCGAGGCGGCCGAGGCGCACGAGCAGCAGCACGAGAGCATGCGCCGCCTCATGACGGGGTTCCTCGAGCGCTGGGACACCCTCACGATCCTTCCGGATCCCGACGCTTCGGTCGGGGAGTTCGAGAGCATCCTGGAGGCTCTCCAGACCAACGGGCTCCACGAGCTGGAGACCGAGTGGCGCGACAGCCTGCTCAAACTGTCGGGAAACGACCTGACGAGTCTTGACTCGACGCTCAGCCGGTCGCTCCGTGAGATCAAGGACCGGATCGATCCGATCAACCGGATCATGGAGGAGCTGCCGTTCTACGACGACGATCATCGTCTGCAGATCACCCCCCGGGAGAACCAGACGGAGGCTCGCAAGCGCTTCCGCCGTGAGCTCCGTGAGGTGCGGGGACTCATCGATGCGGCGGCGACGGATGCGGAGCGGGAGACCGTGTACCGCAAGATGAGTCGCCTCATCGCGCGCATGCGCCGCACCGCCCCCGACTTCGCGGAGCTCATCGATGTGCGAAACCATGTGCGGGTGAGCGCGGAGCGCGTCACAGCCGCCACGCGAGAGCACGTCGCGCTCTACGATCACATCGGTGAGAAGTCCGGAGGCGAGTCGCAGGAACTCGTCGCGTTCATCGTCGGGGCTGCCCTCCGGTACCAGCTCGGAGACGCGGGCGCCGCTCGACCTCGCTATGCGCCGGTGTTCATGGACGAGGCGCTGATCAAGGCCGACGCCCACTTCACCAAGCGCGCGATCGGTGCGTGGCGCGGGCTCGGCTTCCAGCTCGTCATCGGTGCGCCGAACGACAAGTACAGCGCGATCGAGCCGCATGTGGACGTCGAGTACGACATCCTCAAGGACACGCGCGGTCGGTCTTGGGCCAAGGCGAAGGTGGGTCTGCCGGAAGCGGGGGTCTGACCGTCGGTCGTCGACGCGCGAGCACCCGTATCGTCAGTCGCACTCCCCGAGGAACCCGAGGTAGCAGACGGCCTCGTGAGTGACTGCTGCTTCGTAGTCGTTGTTCGAGACCTGTCGCGTCGCGACCTCCGGCGTGCGGGTGAGGTGGCCGAAGTCACCGAGCGAGGCGACGACCGATCCTTCGGAGTCCTCCGCGCGCATGCGATCGATCTCGGCGCGATGCTGTTCGCAGAGCATCGCCGCGGCGGGAACGAGCTCGACGCCGGCGCAGGCTCCCGCATACTGGGCCTCCATCGCGTCGATGCAGTCGGTCCAGTCCTGATCGACGGCGCACGGGCTCACGCCGTCGTCCGCCACCAGGTACAGACCGGTCTCGTACTCCTCGCTGTGGAAGGTCTCGGGCTTCTCGGGCGCATCGACCTTCGTCCAGTGCCGGGCGGTGGTGAACGCCACCACCACGACGATGATCGCGAGCAGCAGCAGGGCACCGACGATGGACAGCGCGACCCAGAGACCGACCCGGCTCTTCTTCTCAGGTCCGCTGGGGACCGGGGCACCGGGAGAAGGGATCGCTGCGATCGGCGTACCGGCGTACGCCGGCGGAGCGGATGCGAACGCCGCTGTCTGGGCGAAGTCGTGTCCGCCGAGCGGCACCGTCTCGGCGGCCGGGGGCGTCTCGGGTGCAGGGAACGCGGGAGCGGCAGGCTCCGTCTGCGGGTTCATGGACTGCCAGTAGGCGTACCAGCTCTGGGCGGCGTGCGGGTCGGCCGCGACCTGCTGGGCTTCGGTGTCCGAGAGCCGGATGCCCAGCCCCTGCCGGGAACCGGCGTCCACCAGTGCGGAACGGAACTCCTCGAGTGACAGCGCCATGTTCGTGATGATGGCAGAAAGCCGCCTCGTCCGACAATCCGCTCGCGAACGCGATGTCTCCGGCATCCGCAAGAATATCGAGGTGATCGGTATGAGGAGCTTCTGGAACGCCCTACCCACGGAGGGGCGGTGGTTGCTGTCGACGGTCGCGATCCAGACGCTCGGTCGCGGTATGACCCTGCCGTTCACGATCATCTATTTCCATGAGGTGCGCGGCTTCGACCTCGGCATCTCCGGAGCGCTGATGAGTCTCATCGCGATCACCGGGCTGATCGTCACAGGCCCCGGAGGGACTCTCATCGATCGCTTCGGCGCACGGCGGGTGCTGATCGTCGGGCTGCTGTCGATGATCGCGGGATGCGCGCTGCTGGCCTACGCCACCCATCCGGTTGTCGCCGCCGTCGCGGTCATGCTGATCGGGGTGAACTTCGGCGTCTCCTGGCCCGGCTTCAACGCCCTCATCGCCGCGGTGGTCGAGGGAGAGGTACGTCAGCAGTACTTCGGTGTGAACTTCGCGCTCGTCAACCTGGGGATCGGCGTCGGAGGCGTGATCGGCGGCTTCTTCGTGGACGTGACCGATCCCGCCACCTTCACGACGATCTTCCTCGTCGACGCCGCGAGCAGCCTCATCCCGCTCGCGCTCCTCCTCGGACCGCTCCGCCGTGTGCGCACGCAGCACGACGCCGAGGCCGACGCCCCTCCGGTGGGCGGGTATCGAGAGATCCTGCGGCGGCCAGCCGTGCTCTGGCTGACTCTTCTGACCTTCCTTTCGGTCTTCATCGGATACGGCCAGATGGAGGCGGGCTTCCCGGCGTTCGCCCGCCAGGTGTCACAGGTGTCGACGCAGGTCGTCGGCATCTCGTTCGCCGTCAACACCGGGGTGATCGTGCTTCTGCAGTTCGCCGTGCTCCGGCTCATCTCCGGCAAGAGGCGCACGCGGGTGATGCAGGTGATGGCCCTCATCTGGGCCCTGTCGTGGGTGGTGCTCGGGGCGACGGGCTTCCTGCCGGATACACTCGCCGCCGCCATCGGCGTCATCGCCTACATGGGAGTCTTCGCGTTCGGAGAGACGATGCTGCAGCCCACCGTTCCCGCGATCTACAACGATCTCGCGTCCGACCGCACGCGGGGCCGGTACAACGCGATCAATTCCGCGGCGTTCCAGGGCGGTGCGATCACGGGCCCGCTCGTGGCGGGTGTGATGCTCGGTGCGGGATTGGACATGGGGTTCATCGGCGTCATGATCGCGGGAAGCCTGGCGGTCGGTGTGCTGGCGCTCGTGCTGGAGCGGGCGGTACCACCGGCTGCGAACGGCGCACCCGACATCCATCGAACGGTCGACGTCGACGACGCGCGGACGCAATAGGCTCCCCTCATGGCTCTGGAGTCTCTCTTCCTCCGTTTGGACCGGATCGCCGGTGGACGAAAGGCCGGCGTCGCGATCAGCGAGGCGGACCGCACGCATCCCAAGACCGTCCAGGCATTCACCTGGATTCTCTGGCTCCTGGTGGTCGAACTCGTCATCGGCGTCGGTGCGGTCATCGTCGCATTGGTGCTGGCGGTCGATGGCGAGTCCGTGTCGTTCGCGGTCTGGATGCGCACCCTCGTCGTGCTCGCGATGACCGCGACGTTGTTCTACTTCGCGTGGCGAGCGCAGCGCGGGTGGCGGTGGGCGTACCAGCGCCTGCGTCTGTTCGCCCAGATCTTCCCCGTGATCACGCTGGTCATGGCGGCGATCCCCGGCCTTTATCCGCTCTGGATGGTGTCGGAGCAGATCGTCTTCAGCCTGATCATGATCGGTATCGCCGACTTCCTGACGAGCGATCACATGCGCAGCACGTTCGCGGCACCGGACATCGAGCCGACCGCGGAATAGCACGGTCGTCGCCGCGACGCCACTCCCTTCCGCGTATCCCACGGCGCCGCCATCCTCGATCGAAGGCATTCGAGGGAGGCAGCAGCATGGCGAGACTGATCCGTGTGGTTCCGGGGGAGGACCCGGGCTTCCGACGTGTGCGATCCGGATCCGGATTCCGCTACGTCGACCCGGCCGGTGAGACGGCGCCCGAGGCCGATCGGGAGCGGATCCACGACCTCGTGATCCCACCCGCGTGGCATGACGTGTGGATCGCGGCCGACCCGCTCGCGCACATCCAGGCGGTCGGCGTCGATGGCGCGGGACGCAAGCAGTACCTCTATCACCCGCTGTGGCGAGTCACCCGGGATCGCCGGAAGTTCGTGCGGGCGCTGGATCTCGCGGCCGCGCTTCCTCGAGCGAGGGCCCATGTCACCCGTGCGCTCGCGCAGGAGGGGCAGACGAAGGAGCGCGCCCTCGCCGTCGCCTTCCGGCTTCTCGACGATGCGGCCCTCCGCATCGGGTCGGAACGGTATCTCGTCCGCCACGGGAGCCGCGGTCTCACCACACTGCGGAGGCGGGATGTGCGGGTGGAGGGGAGCGAACTGGCGCTCTCCTTCCCTGCCAAGAGCGGCCGTACGGCGTCGATCGAGATCACCGACGAGACGCTCGCCGAGGCGTTGACCGACTTCGCCGCGGGGAAGTCTGCGGCCTTCCTGCTTGCGTACCGCCGAGGGCGTCGGCGGGTACGCATCACACCCGCCGAGGTCAATGCGTACCTCCGAGATGTCACGGGTGCCGCTTTCACGGCGAAGGACTTCCGCACTCTTCACGGCACGATCATCGCGGCCGACGCCCTCGCTCGGATCGGTGAGCTCGACAGCCGCAACCACCGGAGCCAGGCGGAGCGCCTCGCCGTGCAGGCGGCGGCGACGGCGCTGGGCAACACGACCGCCGTCGCACGCGGAAGCTACATCGATCCACGGGTGTTCAGTCAGTACGCGCGCGGACGGACACTCGATCTCTCGGTGACCCCTGAGACGGCCATCCGGCGTCTTCTCGGCGGACCGCAGATCTCACGTAAGGTCACCCGACGAAGTGCAGCCAGACGACGGCGATGAGCATCGGCACCAGGGGCGTGGCCACTGCCAGGAGAACGGGCCACCATCGCACGCGCGTGTCGACCCCGCGTGCCCGATCGGCGAGAGTGTCGCCGTCGCGGCGGTAGGACGCCGGGTCCAGCGGTTCGGCGGCCTCGTCGCGATAGAGCATGGTGCGGCGTCCGAAGCGGTCGTACAAGGCAGCGATCACGGCGAGGAAGGCGCGCAGCTCTTCATCGTCGGTCAGGTCGACGGCGGGGAAGTACACGTGGAGCGTGCTGTCAATGATCTCCAGATCGAGGTCGGCGCTCTGGTCGAGGAGCACGACCATCAGGTCGGGTGTGAGCACGTAGAGCGCATCCGTCTCGTAGCCCGCCGGCACCGAAACCTCGAAGACGTCGCTGAAGTCGCCCTCGAGTCGAATCCGGGACGCGCCCGTCGGACGTCGGGGGAGCACGCTGAGTGCGCCGCCGCCGCGCCGTGATCGGAGCGTGATACGCGGCGCTTCGGAAGGAAGGGGGATCCGCACCGCCCGCACCGTGTGCATCGTCGCCCCCTCGCGGTCGCCGACGACGAACGTGCGCTCGATGCTGTCGAAGGGGAGGGCCGCGTGTCGCGCGTCCAGATGATCCCGTGCGGTTCGGGCGCCGCGATCGATCTGTTCATCGATGGAGCCACCCCACACGCGGTCGCCGATATCCGTGCGGAACTCCCAGCCGAGTGTCTCTGCGACGGCGGCGAGAGCGGCCCGATGTCGATGATGCCGGCGAACGGCGATCGTCGACGAGGCGACGATCGCCGCGCAGAGAAGCATCGCGGCGACCTGCGCGAGCACGAGCGTCGCGCCGGTCAGGCCGAAGCCCACGGGCAGCAGGTAGAACGCGATCACGGCGGCGATGCCGACCGTTGCCAGCGACGACCCGATGAGGGCGAGGCCGCCCGGCACGCGCTCGTCGGCGTGCGGGGCGGACTCGCCTTCCAGGAGCGTCGGCACCGTCAGGGCTTGTACACGATGGCGACGTTCAGCTGATCGCCCTCACGTGCCCACGCGAGCCAACGCGGCTCGACCGTGCCGGTGAGTCGCTGGATCGGGATCACGTAGATCCCCTGGTCCAGCCGGCTCAGAGCGCGGAACTCGGGCTTCTTCGAGATCCAGATGGTGCCGCCCCCGTCCCAGGGCTCGAGGCAGGTGTACACATAGCCGTGTGCGCGCAGGTTGACCTGGTCGGCGAGGGCATCCGCTCGTTGCCGGAGTTCGGAGACGACCTCCGCGGGCACGGTTCCGTCGAGGGTGAAGGCCGCGACGTCGTACACGTTCCCCTCGCCGTAGTCCCGTGTGGTGAGCAGCGTCAGCTCCGTGACGCCCTTGTCGGCGGTGCGGGTCCACAGTGCGTGCGAGCTCTTGGCCCGCTTGTTCATCAGGAACCCGCCGAAGTTCATCTTCTGAAAGGAGAAGTCGTCGAGTTTCGCTGCGATCGCTGCACGTGTCGTCATGGGGTTTGTCTCCTCGTCCGGGAGGTCGCGGTCGGCCTCTCCGTCGAGCGAGCATAGGGGTGATGAGCACAGGGCCGTCCGACTCCGAACGAGCCCGAACGGCCGCCGTCCGTCGCCGCGACGGCGTGCCATAGGCTCGACCCATGCCCGCGCCGCGCACCCTCGACGAGCTCTGTCTGGGGCTCGGACGGATGCGCGCGAACGCGGGATCACCGTCGTATGCCGAGATCGCCCGTCGCATCGGCGGCCTGCGCGACGGCGCAGAGCCGCCCAAGGTGACCGTGTACGACTGCTTCCGCCCGGGGCGGAGGCGACTCGATGAACGCCTGGTCGGCGACATCGTGCTCGCCCTCGGCGGTGACGATGCCGAAGCCGGCATCTGGCGGGAGAACGCGCGTCTCCTCAACGGTGAGAGAGCGGGTGTGCACGTCGAGGTGACGCTCGATGTTCGGGACGCGGCGGGAGCGAACGTCGGACGGGAAGAGCTGCTGGCCTCGGTCCCCGAGGCCGAAATCCTCCTCCTCACCGGTCTGCCGGGAGCGGGGAAGACCACTCTCGCGACGGCGCTGGCCGGTCCGTCACCCGTGCTCACCGTGCATCTGCGCGAATCGGACGTGGATCGTCCCCGAGCCGACCCGATCGACGTCCTCCGGCGGATGCTGGGAGCCCTCGGCGTCCGCTCTCTTCCTTACGAGCTGTCGCGGCTGCGCGAAGGGCTGCAGTCCGCGGCGCGAGGCATGACCGTGATCATCGAGGACGCGGGCGATGCCAGGCGTCTCGCCGCGCTGCTCGTCCCCGGTGTGCGATTCATCGTGACGACGCGCGTCGACCTCGCCGACCTGGAGGAGCGGATCTCGGCGATGGGTGCACGCGTGGCGCGGATCGTCGTCCCACCGATGACGAGCGCCGAAGCCCTCCGACTCCTCACCCATCTCCTCCGGGGGGATGACGCGTCGTCAGGGGCCGATGCCGACGCCGACGTGAACGTGCACGCGGATGCGCTGCGCCGCATCGTCGCCGTCGGCGGGGGTCTCCCTCTCGATCTCGCGATGCTGGCGGGGATCGTGCGGGAGCACGAGGGCTGGTCGTTCCAGGATCTCGCATCGCGGTTCGAGCACGAGCCTCGTGATCTGCGCATCCGCTCCGTCCTGGAGGCGGCGACCCGGTCGCTGTCCCCCTCCGAGGAAGCCCTGCTCGCGGACGTCGCCCTGTTGGACAGGGACATCGACGAAGGAGTGCTCCTGGCCGCGGGCGGGGCGTCGTCCGCCCGCGATCTGCACCGGCTGCACGCCCGCCATCTGGTCGAACTGCGCGACGGCCGGGTGCGCATGCACGACACGGTCTTCGCCTTCGCTGCGTCTCGGTCACGATCACTGCGCCCGTCGTCCACCCGCAGAGGGTTCGTGGAGAGGTCCGCGTCTGCGGTGCTCGCGCGGATCCGCGAAGATCCCGACTTCGCCGCACGTGCGGTCACGACGGTGCTCGCGGTCGCGGCGGCGGCCCGCGAGCACGGCCTCGACTCCTCGGTGGAGCGGCTGGCGATCGAGGCGCATCCCGCGCTCTCACGCTGGTCGTTCTGGAACGAGTCGCTGCGGCTGCACGATCTCGCGTCGCGAGGAGAGGGGCTCGACCTGGTCCCGGACATCGCCCTCGGCATCGCGCACTGCGCCGAAAAGCTCGGGCGCCTCGACGAAGCGTTGGTGACCCTCAATCGCGTGCGCCGCATCGCCTCGGGTGCGGCGCTGGCGCGCACGTGGAATCAGATCGGCAACGTGCAGCGCTGGATGAGTCACCTCGATGAGGCTGTGGAATCGTACGAACGAGCGATCGCGCACGCACGGGACGCGGGGGACCGGATCGTCGAGGGCCGTGCCACCGGGAATCACGCCGACACCCTTCGTATCCTCGCCCGCTATCCGGAGGCGCTGGAGCGCTACGCGAGTGCCCTGTCCATGGCGCAGGCCGAAGGCGATGAGCTCAACATCGCCGTCGTCCGTGGCAACCGCCCGCTGCTGCTCCTCGCCATCGGTCGACTCGATGACGCGGAGGTGGAGCTGCACGGGCTGTTGGACGAGTCGAATGGCGAGCCGCTGCCCTTCGTCCGGCGCACTCTGGCCCTCGTCGCGGAGGCACGAGGCGATGATGTTCGCGCCCGCGAGCTCTGTGCGACTGCGATGCAGACGCTGGCGACCGCGGGCGAGTATGCGACCTCTGCCGACCTCGTGCTCCTGCACGCGCGTATCGACGGACGAGCGGGAGATGTCCGGAAGGCGAAGGCTGCCGCGGAACAGATCCTCCGTGAGGCGGAGCGCGCGGGCTCGCCGTTGATCGCGACAGAGGCTGCGAACTCCCTCGCCGAGATCCTGCTGTCTGCGAACACGGAAGACGCGGCGGATGCGGGCGCGGTCCTGCACGAGGCTGAACGACACGCACAGGAGGCCCGGAGCATCGCAGAGGCGACCGGTGATCGTGCCGAAGTGGCACGAAGCGATGCGATTCTCTCGTCCATCGCGCGGGTGCGAGAAGACGAGGAGTCCGCCGAGGCACGCGCTCACGCTTCGGCACAGGTCTACGCCGAGATCGGGCATCGTCTCCAGAACGCCTGATCCGTCGCACGAGGGTCTGCCCGCCTCGCCTCCGGATGCCAGGATGGAAGCATGGACACAGCCAACCTCACCCGCGAGGAGACCGCAGCGCGATCCGCTGCCGTCACCGTGCACCGCATCCGCGTCGAGCTCGATCTGACCGGAGCGCCGGAGCGTGCTCGGACCGGGTTCCCCAGCGTGACGACGCTCGAGTTCGACGCGACCACCGACACGACGTGGCTCGACTTCATCGGCGAGGGCGTTCAGCGGGTCTCCGTGAACGGGGTCGACCAGGAGATCGTCTACGACGGGGCACGCATCTCGCTCTCCGGGCTCGCCGCGTCCAACCTCGTGCGGGTCGAGGCGGTCGGAACGTACAGCCGTTCCGGTGAGGGACTGCATCGCTTCCACGACCCCGTCGACGATGAGACCTATCTGTACACGCAGTACGAGCCGGCGGATTCGCGACGCGTCATGGCATGCTTCGAGCAGCCCGACATGAAGGCCGAGTACACATTCGTGGTGGACGCGCCGACCGGATGGGAGGTGCTCTCCAACCAGTCTCCGACGCATACCGACCTCGGCGTCGGTGTGCAACGTGTGGAGTTCGCCCCCACGCTGCCGATCTCGAGCTACATCACCGCCGTCGCTGCGGGACCGTACTCCCGCGTGGATGGGGAGTGGCAGCGCGGCGAGCAGAGCGTCACGCTCGGGGTGTTCGTCCGGAGGTCGCTCGCTCCGCACCTCGAGGCCGAGGAGATCCTCGAGGTCACACGCCAGGGTCTCGACTTCTTCACCGACGCCTTCGCCTCCCCGTATCCGTGGGGCAAGTACGACCAGATCTTCGTTCCGGAGTACAACCTCGGTGCCATGGAGAACCCCGGTCTGGTCACGTTCACGGAGTCGTACCTCTCCCGCGGCGCGGCGACCGATGCGCAGCGCGCGGCTCGCGCCAACACGATCCTGCACGAGATGGCCCACATGTGGTTCGGCGATCTCGTCACGATGACGTGGTGGGACGATCTGTGGCTCAAGGAGTCTTTCGCCGACTACATGGGAGCGCACGCCTCAGCGGTCGCGACGCGCTATCACGATGCGTGGGTCAAGTTCGCCGCGAGTCGCAAGGCATGGGCGTACCAGCAGGACCAGCTGCCGACGACGCACCCCATCGTGGCGGACATCACCGATCTCGAGGCCGCCAAGCTGAACTTCGACGGGATCACCTACGCCAAGGGCGCCGCCGTGCTCAAGCAGCTCGTCGCCTTCGTCGGGGACGAGGCGTTCTTCGAGGGGGCGCGGCGCTACTTCGCCGTCAACGCGTTCGGCAACACCACCCTCGACGACTTCCTGGTGCAGCTGAGCGCCGTGTCGGGGCGCGATATGAGCGACTGGTCCACGGCATGGCTGCAGACGTCCGGCGTGTCGACGCTCTGGACGGAGACCGACCCAGAGGGACGACAGATCCTCGTGCAGACCGACCCACGGCCGCATCGACTCCGGATCGGGCTGTACGAGCGCGCGGACGGTCGTATCGTCCGCCGTGAGCAGCGCGAGCTCGACGTGGTCGGAGAACGCACGGAGCTCGACCTGCCCGAGGCCGATCTCGTCCTGCTCAATGACGATGACCTCACATACGTCAAGGCGCGTCTCGACGAGGGCTCTCTCGTCACCGTCGAGGAATCCCTCTCGGCGATCGACGATCCGCTGGCCCGTGCACTCGTCTGGTCGTCGTTGTGGAATGCGACGCGCGACGGCGAACTCGCCGCGCAGCGCTATCTCGCGATCGTCCGCTCCCATGCGCCTCACGAGTCCAATATCGGGCTGCTGACGGGAGTCCTCGCCAACGCGATCTACACGATCCGCCATTATGTCTCCGCGACCAGCCGCGAAGAGGAGCAGCGGACGTGGACCGACGGCGTGTGGAGCGCGCTGGTATCCGCCGAGGCCGGCAGTGACGCGCAGCTCTCCTGGGCACGGGCGTTCGCGACCGCATCCGCTTTCGACGACGAGCATCATGCACAGGTGCGAGCACTGCTCGAGGGTGATGCGCCGGAGGGACTCGTCATCGATCCCGACCTGCGCTGGCAGCTGCTCGGTGCGCTCGTCACCACCGGACATGCCGACCTGGCCGATGTGGCGGTCGAAGAGCAGCGGGATGACACGGGCGACGGTCGAACAGCCGCACGCCGGGCTCGGGCATCGCGCCCGGATGCGGCGGTACGTCGCGACGCGTGGCAGTCCGCCTGGGAGGATCTCGCGCTCAGCAACGATCACCTCGATGCCGAGATCAGCGGCTTCCGGGCCGGCGGGCGGCGCGACCTGATCGCCGGGTTCGACGCGGAGTACTTCGCCAGGATCGTCCAAGCCTGGGACGAGCGCAGCATCGAGATCGCACGACGGCTGGTCATCGGTCTGTTCCCTGCCGGGGACTCCCTGGATGCCGTCGACGCGTGGTTGGCCGCCAACACAGCGGCGCCTGCGGCATTGCGGCGTCTCGTGGTCGAGCAGCGCGACCACCTCGCGCGGGACCTCCGGGTCAGGGCCGCACAGGACTGAGCCTGCGCGGCCCCGACTGCTCAGCGTCCGAGGGCCTCCTTGAGGGCCTTGCCTTCGCTGCTCTCCGCCATCGTGTCCCACAGGTCGGCAGAGCTCAACGAGACGTACACCCCAGGCGCTCCTTGTCCGCCGCATCCGTCCCCGTAGGAGACGACACCGATCTGATAGGCGGTCTCGCGAGCGGGCGGCTGGCGGAAGAGGGGGCCGCCGCTGTCGCCCTGACAGGAGTCCTTGCCGACGACCCCGGCGCACAGGTTGACGCCGGGCCGGAAAGCACCGTAGCTGAGCTCGCACTCGGCAGTCGCGAGCATCGGCACCTGTACCTGACGAAGACGGTCGGGGAAGTCGGCGAGAGCGGTGTCCGTGTTCCCCCAGCCGATGACGGTCGCACTCTGGCCGGGGCGCAGCAGGGCGTCCGTCCCCTTGGTCGGCAGCTTCACCGGGACGATGCCCTGGACAGGCGCGTCCAGCACGAGGAAGGCGACGTCATAGGCACTGTCGCCGGCGAGGTAGCGTGGATGGACGATGGGCTCGCCGCCGGGGGACTCGGACAGCCCGCGTTCCTGTCCCTGCGTACCGTCGGACAGCACCGTACGACCCACGACCACCGAGACGCCGTCGACGTCGATCGTCGGCAGACCGGTGAGGGAGTCCGTGCCGGTGACGCAGTGCGCTGCGGTCATCACCAGCGTCGGGCCCAGGAGCGAGCCCCCGCAGAAGGATTCGCCGCCGGCCTGGAGCGAAGCCATGAACGGGTAGGCGTCGTTCGGGACCGCCTGGCCCCCGATGATGCGCGACAGTGCGCGTTCGTCCTGGTCCGGCGGCGTCGTGCCGTCATTCGTCGTGGCGCCTGCTGCGGGCCCGATCAGCAGGCTGGCGCAGATGACGGCGGCGCCGGTAATCCCGGCGCCGAGAATCATCTTCGTTCTGGATCGTACGGTCGTCATGGTGATCTCCGTTCAGATGAGTGATGGGTAACACGCTACTGCGCAGTCAGTACACCACGTCCGAAAACCTGTGGCAAGGATGAGCCCCGCACGTCGGTCGCCCGCCCCCGCGCGCGGCCTCAGCAGGAGGAGGAACCGCCGGACAGCTCCAGAGCGGTGTCGTGGCCGAGCGCGCGCAGGTCCTCGCGATCGTCGCTCGAATGGCAGAGGATGGCCGCGACGGCTGCTGCCCAGGCGCGAGCGCGCATCCAGGTGGCGTCGTCGTATCTCGATGCCGTCGCGCGCCGGAACACGTGTCGGCCTTCGGCGTCGAAGGCGAGCCACCCCGCGGCGAGATCGTAGGCGGGATCGCCGGAGGTCACATCACCGAAATCGATCAGTGCGGAGAGGCGGTCGCCGTCGACGAGGATGTTGCCGGGGTGCAGATCACCGTGGATCCAGGTGCTCTCGGCCGCGGGTGCGGCGTCCAGGCCCGTCTGCCAGAGGGCATCGAGAGGCTCCGCGAGCGCTGGGGCGAGGTCGTCGAGGCGCGAGCGGATGCTCTCATTACGAGCACTCAACGGGACGCCGCGCACGGGATTCCGGGGCGCATCGACGGGCGCGTCATGGTGCAGGGCGACCAGCACCGCGGCGAGCTCTGCCGCCCAGGAGGTGTTGTCGCGACGGGCGCGACCGAGCGCCTGGCTTCCCGGAAGCCACGGCACGATCGACCACGGCCAGGGGAACATCGGCGTGGGTGCGCCGGCGAACACCGGAAGAGGGGTGCGGACGTTCGTGGGGGCGAGGCGGAGGGCGATCGCAGGGAGGGCGCGCTGTTCGTGCCTGATCAGAGGCGCCGCGCGTTCGCGGCGGGGGATGCGCACCGCGAGGTCGGGCCCGAGGCGCCACGTGACGTTGTCCCATCCCTCAGCGACGCGCGTCAGGGGAAGCGCTGCCCATTGTGGCGCGACACCGTGGAGGAGCTCTCGCACATCACGCTCGGCGAGGGTGAGCTCGGCGGCGGGGGAGTCCGCCATGCTCAGAGATCGAGGGATTCGCCGGGCTCGAGGACGAAGAACTCGCCGCCGCCCTGCTCCGTGGCCCACTGCAGTCGCTGTCGGTGCATGTTCCTGCCGATCACGGACAGCGTCATGTCGTGGGTGCCGAACGCGCGGCGCGGGGCGACAGCGAGCACGTAGTCCATCGCCTCACCGATCTTCAGCCAGGGGGCGCCGAGCGGCGCGGCCAAAGTGCCGACGGCGACGCCCTCGGGAACCGCGTAGGAGTCGCCGGGGTAGTAGAGCTCGTCGTTCACGAGGACCCCGACGTTCTCGACCGTCGGGAGAGAGGCGTGGATGACCTCGTGCGTTCCGCCGAAGAATCGCAGAGTGAATCCGCCGATCTCCACGGTGTCTCCGGGGGAGACCACCGTGATGTCGTATCCCTCGGCCGCGCGGGCGACACCCGCGGGCGCGAAGATCGGCGTTCCGGGCGCTGCGCGGAGGAGGCGGTCGAAGTGATCGGTCGTCCAGTGGTCCGGATGCTCATGGGTGATCACGATTCCCACCAGATCGGTGAGGTCGTTCAGGGGTGCCGTGAACGATCCGGGATCGATCAGAAGGGTCTTCTCGTTCGCATCGAGACGGAGGGCGGCATGTTCGAACTTGGTGACGCGCATGGCATGAGTCAACTCCTTCAGGTCGCCCACGGCAAACGGAATCGGTGCGCCACGCCCGGGATTCGTCTCAGGGCGGCGCCGATTTGGCGCAGTGAGAATCGCCGTGGCATACTTGAACGGTTGTCGCGCGACGGAAACGTTTCGCCAGACGGCCCCATCGTATAGCGGCCTAGTACGCTGCCCTCTCACGGCGGTAACGCGGGTTCGAATCCCGCTGGGGTCACCAACATGAAAAGCCCCCGATTCCCTTGAAAACACAGGGATCGGGGGCTTTTTCGTTGTCAGGACACGGAACCGTTGGGGAAGGCTCAGAGCCCAATCAGACGCATTTCGGACGCATCACTTCTGCCAGACCGGGTCGTCCTCTGGAATCGGACGCGTTTCGGACGCACCGCGAGAGAAGTCGGTGTCGGCTGACATCGCCCAGACGATCTCGTCCATCCGCCGCGCTACGTCGTCGAGGTCGGTCTCGAAGAGGTCGGAGTACACATCGAGCGTGACCGACGCCTTCTCGTGCCCTAGGAGGCGCTGCACGACCTTCACGTTCGCGCCCGCGCTCACCGCGAGGCTGGCGCATGTGTGACGCAATTCGTGCGGCTCCAGGTCACCCAGTGGACGCGGGATGGGGAGGTCTGCTTTCAGCGCCGCCGCCCGAGCCTCAGCATCCATGAGCGCGACCGCAGGAGTCAGCCACCCGGAGCGGAACGTTGCATTCCGCAGCCAGGTGCGCGTTCGGGCACCAACGAACAGCGGCTTCTGCGCGAGCGCCGCGAGCCCCTGCTCGATGATCTCCTTCTGGCGCGGGTCTTTCGCGGCACGCTTCTCTAGCCGCTCGATCTTCGCTGGAATGCCGTCGCGACGCTTCGTGAGCACCTCAGGACGGGGGAGACGTGCGAGCTTGCGCTCCGCGCGCGCTATCGACTCATCAAGAGCCTCGTAGGGCAGTTCGGTGGCGATGCGCTGCACACGGTCTGCATTGATGCCCGCAATGCGCTCGTTGAGCACCCGGCGCGCTTCGGTGACCTCGGCGATGTAGGCGGTCATCGTGTTGTATTTCGTGCGAAGGTCGGCAATCTGCTGCTCGCGGGTCGTGATCCGCTCAAGGTGTGCGGTCAGCCGCGCGATATCCTCGACGATCTCAATCTCCCGACGCTCGACGTGCTCGGTGAGCATCGTCGCGAGGAATCCGGGGATAGGCACCTCGCGTGCCTCATAGTTCTTCGGAACGTCCTCGACTTGCCGTCCGCCAACGAGCACGATGGTGTGTCCGATGTGGATACGTCGCTTCTCGAAATCGACATCGTCGATGCGGAGCCCCGAGACCTCCGACCAGCGGAGCCCGCAGTACGCGAGAAGTGTCGTTATCACCCCGTAGCCGTGAGATTCACCGTCGTTGGTGCGATTCACCGCGTCATGCAACGCAGTGACCTGCTCGTGGCTCAGGTAACGCTTCTTCTGCCGCACGACCTTGGGGAGGGTCAGGTCGTGGACGGGGTTCACGGCGATCCGCTTCGAGCGCATCGCGTGCTTCATGATGCCGCGCAGAACGGAGACGTACTTACGGATGCTCTCCGCTTCGCCTGAGAGGGTGTTCACCCAAGCGTCCACGTCGGCTTGCGTCAGAGCCCCGACGCGGTGATCGCCGAGCACGGGGATGATGTGCTTCTCGACGATGCCTTCGACGCGAGCGAGCGTGGACAGTTTCCCGTTGCGCTGCGCGGTCGCGGCTCGGCGGCGGGTTAACCACTCCTCAGCGACGACCGCGATGGTCTCCCGACCCCGCGCGGGGTCAACGAACGTTCCATGCGCGCGGGACTGCTCCAGATCGCGCAGGAACGCCTTCGCGGAGGCTTCCGTGCGGAAGCCCGCCTTTGAGCCCTCACGTCCGTCTGGCTTGCGGTAGCGCGCCTTGTAGCGCACGCCCTTGGCTGATTCGTACTTCCTGATTCCTGTAACCACGAGTGCATCATGGTCGGGACCGACGCAAACGGAATCGAGCGGCATCTCGGCAGCTTCCGACCATGATGCAAAGCGTCCGATTCCGACCTCCTTTGGAGCCTCATGCGTGCGACCCTCTACATAGAGCACTTGGTGCTGGCGTTCCCTGGAACTGCGTCGGTCGAATGGCGCTCGGAGATAGCCTCGGCGCTTGACCGAGCACGATCGTGGTTCGACCTCGATGTCGTCCTCGTCGGTCGCGATCGTCTCGACCCTGCACTGCACGATGCTGTCCACGAGCTTGATGCTGACCGTGTGATCTTCGGGGAGCACGATCACAGCACACGTCCTTCGTTGGTGCTGTAGCCCTCGATCTGCGACCGCACCGCGTGCGTCACGCGTGGCTTCTCACCACATCGCTCGCGGGACGCCTTCCGACCGCAACGAGCGATTCGATCGAGAAAATGCGCTTGTGGGCTCGCGTTCGCGTCCTGCCCGTGCGCAGTGATGTCGTGACCCCGGTAGTGGCGGAGGACCTCGAATCTGTCTTCGCGGACTTCGCCCGATCGAAGGGCGAACTGTGAAGCGGCGGACGGTCGCAGAGCGCGTGATCCTGGAGTGCTCGACTTTCCTGAGTCCGCTCGTCGAGCCCGAGGACGTGATGGGCGCTGCTGTCGCGTTGCATCAGGATGTTGCCGCCTGGCTCCCCGAGGCGGAGGTGATCTGGCTCTACGCAAGGGAGCGCACCCTCTCGACCTACGGCAAGTGGCTGCGGGCGAGGATGGACGCCGAGGGGCTGCGGGTCTCGACGCGCGGGTCGGTCATCGTTGGACAGCAACGCTCCCGGATGCTGTGGCATGTGCGTCCGGGAGAGATCAGCCGACCCGAGGGCAACTTCGAATACGACTTGCAAGCTGACCGAGTGCGCGAGTTCATCGTGGAAACCGGTGCGATGTTCGACGGGCAATTCATCGCCGACGAGGTCGCTGCCTACAAAGCGTTGATGTCGTTCCCCTCGTAGCGCGGTCAGTTCGAGTGAACACCCTCGTCAAGATGTTCGTACGCTGCGCGCATTTCGTCGGTCACGTCTGTTCCGAGACCCTTCGCTCGACCGCCCGTCAGGGTCGTGGCGTTCGTCCACCCGCTCTTCGAGCCGTGTCCTGACACCTCGTCACTCGTGAGTTCGCGAGCGTAGGCGATGTCGAGAGTTGCAGGGTCGAAGCTGATGAAGATCGCGCTGGTGAATTCGAACGACCGGAACTGACTGAACTTGCCGCCGTTGCCCGCCATTATCCGGGCTTTGACCTGGATGCGATCACCTGCGACCGTCGTCACGTCGTGGGACTTCGTTGAGTTTGGCTCCAGGGTGCCGCCCCGAGCGATCCACACGATGCGCTCCGCAACGTCGCCGAGCGGGGCGTTCCGGCTGCGGACGATGCCGCGTCGGAGAAGCTCGCGGAGCGCGCCTTCGATGCGCTCCAGTAGTTGCCGCGCGCTGAGGGCGGTGAGATCGTCGGACACGTTCGCAGGCTAGCGGACCCGTCTCCCTGGAGTCGTCGGACCCACTCGATAGATTGAGCTTGAGGTTTCCCCGGACGAATTGAGCGCGCCTGTGTCGAACGACGACGTACACGTAAGTAGCATCCACGACGTATTGGAGCAGTACCGAAAGGTCTCGTTCGACGAGTACGCGAAGGGTGCGCACTTCGAGCGGCTGATGCAGGCGTTCCTCCGCACCGAGCCGCAGTACGCCGAGCTGTACGACGAGGTCTGGCTCTGGTCGGAGTACCCGGAGCGTGGTGTTCGTACCGACACCGGTGTTGATCTCGTCGCGCGCAACCGCGACACGGGTGAACTCACCGCAATCCAGTGCAAGTTCTTCGCACCGACCACCACGGTCACCAAGGCGATGCTCGACTCGTTCCTCTCAGCGTCCGGAAAGACCACCGAGGACGGGCTGCCGGAGTTCACCTCGCGCTTGGTGATCTCGACCTCGGACAAGTGGGGGAAGAACGCGGAGGACGCGATCTCGGGTCAGTCGATCCCCGTCGAGCGTCTACGCGTGCAAGACCTCGATGACTCGTCGATTGACTGGTCGCAGTTCGTGTGGAATGAGCCCGCGCGACTGGAGAAGAAGCGCCTCAAGACCCCATTCGACTACCAGCGCACCGCCATCGACGATGTCGTCACGGGCTTCGCTGAGCGTGATCGAGGGAAGCTCATCATGGCGTGCGGCACGGGGAAGACGTTCACCTCGCTGCGTCTCGCGGAGAAGGTCGTCCCGCTTGGCGGCACCGTGCTGTTCCTGATGCCGTCGATTGCTCTGCTGTCGCAGACGCTCAAGGAGTGGACGATCCAAGCGGAGGTGCCGATCCGCTCGTTCGCGGTGTGCTCGGACGTGTCGGTTGGCAAGCGCCGCACCGAGGAAGACATCCCGATCACCGACCTTGCATTCCCCGCGACGACGAACGCTTCGGCGCTCGTCAAGCAGTTCTCACAGGGTGACGGCTCCGACAAACTCACCGTGATCTTCTCGACCTACCAGTCGCTTCCGGTCATCTCGAAGGCGCAGGGGATGGGTCTGCCGGAGTTCGACCTCATCGTCAGCGATGAGGCGCACCGAACGACCGGCGCTGCGATGTCGGACGACGATGAGTCCGCGTTCATGAAGGTGCACGACCAGTCTTTCGTGCAGGGCAAGAAGCGCCTCTACATGACCGCTACGCCTCGCATCTTCTCGGATGGCACCCGTAAGAAGGCGGGGGAGATCGGCGCGAAGCTCGCCGATATGGATGATGAGGCGGTCTACGGACCGGAGTTCCACCGTCTCGGCTTCGGTCAGGCAGTCAGCATGGGTCGCCTCACCGACTACAAGGTGCTCGTACTCGCCGTCGATGAGGGCTTCGTCGCTCGCGAGTTCCAGGGCTTGATGTCGCAGGACGGCTACGAACTCGCGATGGAAGACACCGCGAAGATCGTCGGCACCTGGAATGGTCTCTCGAAGCGCTCGGTGATCCCCGGAGAGTATGAGGATGACCCGTCGCCGATGCAGCGAGCGGTGATGTTCGCGAAGGACATCGCGACCTCGCGCAAGCTCGCGGATGCGTTCCAGCAGGTCGTCGAAGGTGAGATCGAGCGGATCGAGGCATCGGGTGAGGACTCTGCTCGTCTGCTTCACGCGGAGGCTCGTCACGTTGACGGTACGCAGTCGATGCTCGTGCGCAACGAGAAGCTCGACTGGCTCAAGGAACCGTCCCCCGAGAGCACCGTTCGCATCCTTTCGAACGCGAAGTGCTTGTCCGAGGGTGTCGATGTCCCCGCGCTCGACGCGGTGATGTTCATGAACCCGCGCAAGTCGGTCGTTGATGTCGTGCAGTCGGTCGGTCGCGTCATGCGCAAGATGGCGGGCAAGAAGTTCGGATATGTCATCCTGCCGATCGGTATCCCGAGCGGTGTCGAGCCCGACGAGGCGTTGAACAACAACGACAAGTACCGCGTCGTCTGGCAGGTGCTCCAGGCTCTCCGCGCCCACGACGAGCGGTTCGACGCCGAGGTCAACAAGATCGACCTCACCAAGAAGACCAACCGACTCATGGTCGACGTGATCGGCGCAGGCGGTGGCAAGAGCGACGACGAGGAGGACTCGGCGACCAAGGGCGCCGACAAGGTGCAGTCGGCTCTGCAGCTTGACTTCTCGAAGATCGAAGCGTGGCGTGATGCGATCCTTTCCAAGGTCGTCCAGAAGGTCGGTCAGCGGCGCTACTGGGAGAACTGGGCGACCGATGTTGCGGCGATCGCGGAAGCCCACTCGACCCGGATCAACGCGCTGGTCAATGGTGACAACAAGCTCATCCGCGAGGAGTTCGAGGCGTTCACCGAGGGGCTGCGGCTCAACCTGAACCCGGACATCTCGCACGACGATGCGGTGCAGATGCTCTCGCAGCACCTCATCACACAGCCGGTCTTCGACGCGCTGTTCGAGGGGTACGCGTTCTCCGAGAACAACCCGGTCTCGCAGGTCATGAACTCGATGGTCAAGGTGCTCGACGGTGAGAACCTGGAGAACGAGACCGTCAAGCTCGAAGCGTTCTACGAGTCCGTCCGCACCCGAGCATCAGGCATCGACGACGCGGCAGCGAAGCAGACGATCGTCAAAGACCTCTACGAGAAGTTCTTCTCGACCGCGTTCTCGAAGACGAGCGAGAAGCTCGGCATCGTCTACACGCCCAACGAGATCGTGGATTTCATCATCCACAGCGTCAACGACATCCTCAAGGACGAGTTCGAAGCGACGCTCTCTGACGAAGGCATTCACATCCTTGACCCGTTCACTGGGACGGGCACGTTCATCGTGCGGCTCCTGCAATCAGGTCTCATCAAGCCTCACGACCTCGCACGGAAGTACCGGTACGAGCTTCACGCGAACGAGATCGTTCTGCTCGCATACTACGTCGCGGCGATCAACATCGAGGAGACGTACCACGCGCTGCGCGGGGGTGAGTACGTGCCGTTTGACGGCATCGTCTTGACGGACACCTTCCAGATGTTTGAGGACGACGACGAACTCGACGACATGGGCATCTTCCAAGCGAACAACGACCGTGTGGTCGCTCAGAAGGAACGCGACATTCGCGTCATCATCGGCAACCCGCCGTACTCGGCTGGGCAGAAGACCAGCAACGATGCCAACGCAAACAACGAGTACAAGACGCTCGACTCCCGTATCCGAGACACGTACGGTGCACGATCAAGCGCAACGAACAAGAACCGGCTGTTCGACAGTTACCTTCGGGCGCTCAGGTGGGCATCCGACAGGATCGGCTCAGAGGGCATTGTTGCGTTCGTCTCGAACGGTGGGTACATCGATTCAAACTCGGCTGACGGAGTGCGGCTCAGCATCGCTGACGAGTTCACGAGCGTCTACATCATCAATCTCCGGGGCAACCAGCGCACTTCTGGCGAGCAGTCGAGACGTGAAGGCGGGAAGGTCTTCGGCTCGGGATCGCGCGCAACCATCGCCATTGCGCTATTCGTCAAAAATCCTCAGCACAAGACGCCAGCAGTTCTTCACTACTTTGATATCGGTGACTACCTCAGCACCGAGCAAAAGCTCGCGAAACTCAAAGCTCTCGGTGCGCTGAGCGGCATTCCCTGGAAGCAGTTGGAGCCGTCACCCGAGGGGGACTGGCTCGCCCAGCGGAGCGACAAGTTCACCACCTTCACGCCCGTTGCAGCGAAGGATACGAAGTCCCGAGAACTGCGAGTTCTACGCCTGCGGTCTACTGGATTAGGTTCCGGACGAGATGCGTGGGTCTACAACTTCTCACACGATGAAATGGTCAGCAACGTCGGGCGGATGATCTCGAACTTCAACTTCGAGCTTGATCGATGGGTTTCCGCTGGACGCCCAACCAGCATCGCGACCTTCTTGAACCGAGACGCGACGTTCGTCAGTTGGACAAGTTCGCTTGAGCCCGACATCAAGAGAGAGCGGCGGGCAACTCTCAATGACACCGCAACGAAGTATGTCGCGATGTACCGCCCCTTCTCCCTCCAGCACGTCTATTTCGATTCGCAGATGATCCACCGCCGTGCACAGCTCGCCGACGCGTTCCCTACCCCTGCCGCTCAGAACTTGGGCTTCTACACGTCCGGACTCGGAGCGCTCAAGCCCTTCTCTACATTGATGGTCAGCGTCGTTCCCGACCTCAACCTGTGGGGTTCCGAAGGCGGTCAGTTCTTCCCCCGGTACACATACCGTGCGACCGAGAGTGACCCTTCGACGCTCTTCCCGGAGGACGGCACGCTCGGCGTCTTCGATGAGATGGATGGCAAGCTCACCGCTCCGGCGACGCCTGGGTTCGAACGTATCGACAACATCACCGACGAGATTCTGACCGACTACCGGCAGTCGTTTGGGAAGGGCGTCTCGAAGGACGACATCTTCTTCTACGTCTACGGGATGCTCCACTCGCGCGAGTACCGGGCAGAGTTCGAGGCTGATCTCAAGAAGATGCTCCCGCGCATCCCGAAGGTGAAAGCGTTCAACCAGTTCGTCGAAGCCGGTCGTGCGCTCTCCGAGCTTCACCTGAAGTACGAGACCGTCGAGCCGTACCCACTCATCGAGAACGTCACGCCCAACGCCTCTATGCGTGTCACGAAGATGCGGTACGCGAAGGAGGGTCGCCGGGACAACAAGACGACGATCGTGTACAACGAGGGCATCACCCTAACCGGCATCCCCGAAGAGGCTCAGGAGTACATGCTGGGCTCGCGGTCGGCGCTTGACTGGATTATCGAGCGGTATCAGGTGAAGACCGACAAGGCATCCGGCATCGTCAACGATCCGAACGCGTGGGGTGACGAGCACGGTGACCCGCGCTACATCCTCGACCTCATCAAGCGGATCACCACGGTGAGCGTAGAGACGGTCAAGATCGTGAACGGACTGCCGTCGCTGGAGGTCGTCGGTGCTTGAGCAACTGACAATCACGGGTGGTGCGTGTTTCGGATCGACGCCGCTTGTCCTCAAGCCGCTCCAGCGAGTCAACTTCTTCTTCGGTCCTAACGGCTCCGGGAAGACCACGATCAGTCGTGCGCTCGACGGCTCGCACGAAGCGACCGCGAGTTTCGTTTGGCACGACTCTGCACCTCTGGCGATCAAGGTCTACAACCGTGACTTTGTGAGCAGGGTGCTCCGCGAGTCAAGCCGCATTCCGGGTGTCTTCGTGATCGGCGGCAAGAGCGCCGAAGCCGAGACCCGTCTCGGACAGATCGAGGGGGACACGGGCGAGCGGGCTCAAGCGGTCGATTCGCTCGGGCGGGCAAAGAGCAGCCTGGGGCAAGCTCAGACGGCGGACTCAGACGCCAAGGCTGCGTTTCTGCAAACGGCATGGGACGCGTACAAGGCGTTCACCGACGCGAACCCTTCGCTCAAACCCGCCTTCACGGGGCGCGGAGGGGTCGGCAACTCTAAGCAGACGCTTGTCGACCGGCTCTTGGCGCTCCCCGACGAAGATGAGCCGGTTCCGGTGCTCGCTGACCTCACCTCAAACGCCGACGCGGTGTTTTCAGGTGACAGCACTGTCGTGGGGAAGCTCAGCGCGCTTCCGGTGTTTGCGTTGCAAAATCATGAGGGCTACAAACTGCTGGGCACCCGCGTGGTTGGGAGCGGAACAGTCACCCTCAGCGAACTCGTCGAGCAGTTGGGGAGTAGCGACTGGGTCGCCACGGGGCGTTCGTTCCTTCACGAGAGTAACGGGGTATGCCCCTTCTGCCAGCAGATTGCTCCAGCCAACTTGGTTGCTGATCTCGCGACTATGTTCGACGACCACTACACGGCGCAACGAGCCGAGATCGATGCGTTCAAGGTGGACTTCGACGCATGGCAGGCGCTACTTACCGCAGCCGCCGACGCGCCCTCAGTCGCTGCCTCTGGGTTCATCGACAAGGCGGCGTTCCAGACGGCTCGACGCAAGCTCGACAAGGTGATTGCGTCGAATGCCGCGCTACTTGCGAAGAAGATCACGACTCCGTCCGAGGCGGTCGAGTTTGAGTCTGTCGAGTCGGCGCTGAAGGCTGTCAACGACGTGATCGTGGCGGCAAACGACGGCATTGACGCTCACAACAAGCTTGTGGGGAGTCGCCGGACGGAGCGCCCGCTTCTTGTTGGCAGATGCTGGCGCTATCTCGCCGAGGTCTCGCTCGCGGGCACGATCGCGACCTACGAGCAGAAGCAAGAGTCTCGCGACACCGGGATCAAGTCTCTCCAAGGCAAAGTCAAGGAGGCGACCGGCAAGATCGCGGCTCTTGACGATGAGGTTCGATTGCTCCAGCGGTCGGTGGAGTCAACCCGCCCAGTAATCGATCAGATCAACGGCATCTTGGAGCGGAGCGGATTCACGTCGTTCAAGATTGTGGAGTCCACTTCGCTCCCCAACGGCTACATGCTGTCGCGTGGAGACGGAGAGGTAAAAGAACAGTCGTTGAGTGAGGGTGAGCGAACGTTCATCGCATTCCTCTACTACTTCCACTTGCTCGACGGACGAACCGAAGGCGCGGACGACGCACCTCGGGTTCTCGCGGTCATCGATGATCCAATCTCCAGCCTCGACAGCGATGTGCTCTTTGTTGTGGGCACGCTCGTTAGGCAACTCATTGGTCGCGCGGCGTCCGGTTCGGATCGGATCGAGCAAGTGCTCGTCCTGACCCACAATGTGTACTTCCACAAGGAGATCGCTCACCTGAGACAAGGCGAGAGCAGTGGCGGACGCACGTTCTTCCTAATCCGGAAGCGTCCGTCGACCCCGAGCACTGTTGAGTCGAGCAGGAAGAACCCCGTGGAGACGGAGTACGGGCGACTCTGGGCAGAGGTGCGGCGAGCTATTGATGGTGAACAGATGAACATCATCGGGCTGGAGAACATCCTCCGTCGAATCCTGGAGAGCTACTTCCGTGTCATGGGCGGCGGCATCTGGGACGAAGAGATCACCCCGTTGCTCAACGCGGATGAGCGACACATCTTCCAGGCGCTCTTCCGCTGGGTGAACGACGGATCGCACTCGGTAATTGAGGACGCTTACTACTCGCCGTCGCCCATCAGCCAAGACCTGTACTTGCAGGTGTTTGCGCGAGTCTTCGCCGTCACGAAGCACGAGGCGCACTACCAGATGATGCTCTACGGGAAGCGAAGCCTCGACGAGCAGGCAGAGTCAACCTCGGCTCAAGTAGGAACGGCGATGCAGTGAAGTGACAGTCGCTATCAACGTTGATTGAACAGATTGGTCTCCGTGTCCCCACTCTTCAAACGCAGACGAGAGCTTGCTGTACTCGCAGAGCGCGAACGTCAGGGCGAGTCGTTCTGGTCTGAGACTTTCTCTCGCGAGACGCGTGTGCGTCTCCAGTTCGTCATGAACAGCGCACTTGGCGGAGATTATCGCAGCGCGGAGAGTGCCGTCCGCCTCCTCCTCAAGGACCTAGGTCAGCTTTCGCTCTATAGCGGCAGGGATACCCCAGCCCAGCAGTTCTATAAGTACCTTTTCGACTGTGAGAACGACATGGTTCCCTCAGTTGTCGAAGCGTTTGTGGCAGGGCACAAGCAGGTTTTCGAGCAAGAAGTTCTCAGGCAGTCCTTTGCGAGCGGGATGTTGCACCAAGGCGGTGCGCGCCTTCCCTTCAATGCAGAGCTTGTCCGTGAAATCAATCGCGTGCTCGCAGAGGATCGGATCGCGTTCGAGCTGATCGACGGTGAGATGATTCCATTCGCCTCCCGCGAGCTTCATGTAGAGGTCGTCGAGCCCGTGCTCCGCCTTCTCGCGACACCAGGGTGGGAGCGCGTCGAGAAGAGCTATCAGAGCGCTCTCTCTGAGATCGCGCGCGGCGATGGAGCAGACGCGAATACGGACGCAGGCACCGCGCTCCAGGAAGCTCTCATTCACCTTGGAGCCGAGGGCAACCAACTCGGAGACCTCACTACCTCCGCGAAGAACAAGGGGATCATCGCCTCGCATGACGCCCCGCTACTCCAGACCATCGATAAGGCATGTCGGTGGGCATCCGCAGACAGGAGCAACACCGGAGACGCGCACAACGCCGACGAGGCGAGCCGCGAGGATGCGTGGTTCACCGTTCACATCGTCGGCGCGATCCTGCTGCGGCTCTCGCATGGCGGATCACGAAGGTCGGACTAACTCGCACGTCAGGCGATGCTCGTCGGAACTCATGCAGAGCCGAACTGACCAACCGCTCTGTACGCCGTCGCCCGTGAGACCCCGAACCGTGACGCCACGTCTGCCGCGCTCTGGTTGCCACGATGAGTCATCGCGAGGGCGAGGTCACGCAGCCGATCGTCGGTGAGCGCCGGGCGACGACCCAGCCTGGTTCCTTTGCCGCGCGCCGCGTCAAGACCTTCTCGCACGCGAGCGCGGATCAGTGAGCGCTCGAACTCTGCCACTGCCCCGAGGAGGGTGAGTAGGAGCTTCGAGGTGGGAGACGAAGGGTCGATGTCGAACGACTCGGCAGCGCTTCGGATTGCGATCCCATCATCCGCCAATCCCTCGACAGTGCCGACGAGCCCAGAGACCGACCTCGCGATGCGATCCAATCGGGCGACGTACACGGTGTCGCCCTGACGCGCGTATGACCTCAACTCAGTCCAACCCGATCTCTGGTCGACCGGAGTCGATCCCGACACACCGATGTCCTCGAACCACCGCTCGATGCCGAGAGCGCTCAACGCGGCACGCTGGCTTTCCGTCGTCTGTTTGTCGCTCGTGCTCACTCGCAGGTAGCCGAGGTGCGCCATCTCAGAATCCCTCCTGCGCGCATTCCGAGACGCGCATAGATGTGAGACGACTTCTGAGACGGAAATGCGATCGTGTCAGGTTCGACCAGCGACTGCATTCCGCCTGTCGCACATACAAATGATTTCGGACACATCATGGTCGGAGGTCACCGATAGCGTTTACCCATGACCACGCCCTCCGACGCCTCCTGGCGCAACCGCCTCGTCTATTTGATGCGCGAGATAGATCTGTTCTTCGATGCAACTCGTGAGTATAAGGAGAGCCACGAGGTCACCGCGACGGCGACGTTGCGGGAGCGTAACAGGCTTGCGGTGTGGCGGCTTCGGGTCAAAGGCGAACCGTTCCCCGCGGACTGGATCGAGGAGGTCCGAGACATCGTCGGGCGGGCACGAGCGATCCTGGACAACGCCATGTTCACGGCTGTCGAAGCGACGGGTGTGACGCTGAACTCGAAGCAACGCTCGGCGGTCTATTTTCCGATCGCCAAGAACGCAGGCGACTGGACCGTCTTTACCAATTCCGCGCACGCTGCGGCATTGTCGCAAGACACGGTGGACGCACTACGCGCACTGCAACCGTTCGTCTCCGGGAGCGAGACAGCGAGCATGCTCACCAAGGCGAACAATGATGACAAGCACAAGAAGCCGCTGACGCTCGCCATGATGCCTGACCCTTTGTTCGTGATGGACTTTGACGTCGACCACGGCGGAAGAGACCCCGGAAAGGTGACAGTCGATTGGTTCACTCCAGCTCGACCGGTCGCCAACGGCGATGAGCTTGCTCGGTTCCGCTCAGAGACCGCGATGATCGCCACGCGTGAGTCGAAAGTCCCTGTCGCACTGTGTATTGACGTCGCTGGCGACTGGATCGACATACAAGACTTCCTCTGGGACATCCAGATTCTGTTGCTCGACGCTTCAACGGTCCTGGGCGCGGTGGATCCCATTCTTGCTGAGGGCTATCGAGCCCTCGTTGTGTTGAAGCGGCAGCAACTGGATGCCTTCCGTCGCATGATCCTCAACAATGATCGTGCAGCGGAATCTGAATGGCTGGAGATTTCAGGATTCCTCAACGAGCGAGAACAGACCGGCAACGGGGCTTCTCTCGCGGAGTTGCTTGCGCGTGACTAATTGTCGGTGCGTCGTCCGGTTTCGGCTTCTCGCACGATTGTGCAGCGCAGTGGCGACCCGTTGCCGCGAAGGTGGTCGCGTCTGACCGTATGGCTAACGTTGCGCGACCTTGCGCTGAGTGACCAGGTCGAGCCTCCACGCGACGATCTCGTTGCCCGACCGCGCATGTTCCAGGAGCTGTCGAAACGCAAGGCGCTCCGTGAGCGGAACCGAACCGGAGACCCCTTCGTAGAGGAAGACTCTGCTGCACCCGACCGCGTAGAGGGCATCCTGCTGAAGCGCGACGCTCTGGTCTGCGGTCGATACCTGTGCGTAGCCGAGCTGCATGCTGTCTCCGTCCCTGAATCGTCCCGAAACTCGTTGCTTTCCGGGACGGACTTCCGCGACAGATCGCCCGCGGAATCCCGCGGGTCAATCCGTCACCGATCTCCGCGTCCCAGAAACGGTCGTTATCGGGACATCATGGTCGGGGGATGTCGGAGCGCCGCGTTAGCTTGAGTCCATGTGGATGAGCGTTCAAGAACTGCCCGCCGATCTCGTGCCTTCGTGGATCGAGGCAATCGCTACCCTCGTCGGGGTCATCGTCGCGCTGGTCGCGATTGTCTTCACGGCGGTGCAGATTCGACTGACCGCTCGGCAGATGCGCGAGACCTCGGCGCAGGAAGCGCAGAACAGCGAGGATCAGACGCGACCTTACGTCGGTATCGACATTGTGCCTGGCGTGGGCGGGATGGGGTCGATGGACATCATCTTCGAGAACCACGGGCGCACAAGCGCGCGGAACATCACTGTGCGCCTCTCCGAGGACGAGTTCCGCGAGCAGTCTGAGGGAGACATCATCGGACCTGCGCTTGCGCGTCTGTTCGCGGTGCCGTTCGATCTCGCACCTGGCGCGCGTAGGAGGGTGATGTGGCAGATTCCTGCCGACGAGAACGCCTCACCTCGGGGTCACATGGGGACGCCGGTTGCGGGCGGGGTCAAGTTTTCATATGACTGGGTTCCGGGAGGCGATCGTCCGGTGCGTCACTACGACGATGCGATCGACTACGACTTGACCGAGTACCCCAAGTTAATCCCCATGCCGACCACGGGGGCGACCGCTCACGGATCGTCTCCCGAGGCGCAACAGACGAATCTGCTGCATGTCCTTCGCGCGATCGCCGTTCACATCGGCGGGCTTCGTCTATAGGGCACCTTTTCGGCGCGGCGGCGAACAACTCCGTCGCGCGGTGTCAACGGCTTCTTCCTCGCCTGAAGGCAACTCTCTCATTCGGGTGCCTTGCCGAACGACTGAACCCACTGGCATGGCACCAGGATGCGGTCGCCGAGCTGCATCGACGGGATGCGACCCTCACGCAGCTCGCGGTACACGAAACCTCTGGATACCCCCATAAGGGACGCCACTTCCGCAGGCGAGTACGCGACTCGTTCCTCCGTCATCATCTTCACTATGCCTTCATTCCTTTCTGCTGCAAAATGCCACACCTGCTAGAAGCTGTCATCGTTCTTCCTGGGCGCGGGGACGGGGGTTTCGGCTGGGAACTCACGCCCGAACTCTGTTGCCGAGAGTGTGATGCCTTTGGGGCGGAGCGGTGATCGCGTGTCGGCGTTGATGAGTCCGAGCTTCTGTGATTGCTGCTTGCCCGGAATGCCAGCGGTCGCGACCGCGTGCTTGCGGAGCAGTCGGTAGACCTGCTCAGCGGGCATATCGCCGACGCCAGCAGCCGAGCGGATAGACAGGATCGTGTTCGCCGCGATGACGACGTTCTTGCCGTCCTTGGAGACGTAGCCGAGAACCTTCGCGTTCGACGGCGGGTAGTAGCCTGCGCGCCCGGAATCAGACTGCCCCTGCTGATAGCCGTAGAGCGCCGCGTGCTCTGACACGGGCGGCTTGTCGTGCCACGGTTTGAGGTAGCCCGTGGAGTTCTCCAGCATCCCGCGCAGGAACTCGATGATCGTCTTCCCAGCATCTACGCCGTCCACGGCGCTCGCGTTGTCCTCGGCGATGTCGTGCAGGATGTCTGCGATCTCCTCGCGGCTGTAGGCGGGGGTGAGGTCGTGCTCGTCGATGTAGTCGAACAGGTACTCCCACGTCGCAGCGACGACGCCCACGACATCGACGCCCGAGCGTGCGCCGCCGTGAGCGGTCGTCCAGTCCTCGGCACGTGTGGTTGCTTCTTCTGCCAGTTCGGCGAGTCCACCGAGTTCGACCATCCGCTGCGCCAATGATGCGATGTAGTCCGCAGTGAACCGGCGGTTGGTGCCGTCGCGGAAGTGAGTGCGCTTGAACACGCGCATCGCTTCCATGTTGTAGTCGGTCACCTCGACACCGATGATGCGGCGCATGACCGCTGTCTCCTGGATCAGGTACTCAGACGTGAGCACGAGACCGGAGGTGACCGAGCGCACATCGGCGAGACTCGACGACGATGCCCCCTTTGCCACGCCCTCTGCGCCGTAGGCAAGCTGGATGAGGCTCGTCGCCAGCGAGCGGGCATTGTTCGACTCGATCGGGTTGCTGTTGATGCGCATGTCGTCGGCGTAGACGCAGAGGTTTCGGAAGAACGATGCCTTGATCTCCGAGCCCACCTTCTTCGAGTGAGGGATCGAGATCATGAACGCCTTGCCCGTGAGCGGGTATGACGTGAAGAACGACTGACCCGCCGCCGCGACCCATGACTTGCCCGAGCCCGCGATTCCGTAGAGATCGAGGGAGGCGTTCATCGCCTGACCTGTGAGCGGCGCGAACTGCGTGCCGATGAGCGCGACGCCAGCTTCCTCTCCAGCGATGCCGATGAGGGAGAACAGAGCATCAAGGGCTGTCTGACGCTCCTTCCTCGACGTGCTGAGGCGCGACAACCCCACCTTGCGGTCGAGGTTCCCGAGTCCGGCACCGGGCTGCGAGGGAGCAAGGTCGACACGGTACTCGTTCGTGATCGCTCCGGTCGAGTGGTCGTACGAGCCGTTCGGCATCAAGAAGACCGGAGGCTTACCGTCCCGCACGAGCCAGCCCATCGAGGTATAGACATCGAACCGCTGCTGGCTGCCGTCGTGGCGACCGAGGGCGCGCTGTGCGTCCCAGAGCGCTCGCTCGTGGTCGCGGTACTCCGGCATGGTGACGCCAGCGTCCAACTCGTCCACGGTGGACACATTGTGGGCGTCCTTCGCCGAGTAGAGCTTGCGGCTCAAGTGGCGGTTGCCGAAGCGGTCGACCAGCATGAGTCGGTACAGCATGGAGGCGGTCGAGAAGTTGGTGGCTCCGTCCTGGTCGATGGACACGAAGTCATGAGCCTCGCAGCGCCACACGACCCAGTCGGTGATCTGCGCGCCGTCCTTCCAGACACCGATCTTGGCGCCGGCGACGACGGCGTGAACGTCCTTGCGGACGGTGAACTCGCGCTCGATGCGGTGCTCGATTGCTTCTGAGAGCGTCGCGTTCAGTGCGGTGATCTCCGTGCCGTCCGCGCGATGCTTGGGCTTGAGCATGTGAGTATCGACCTCCGAGACCGGTGCGACGATCTCACGGGTTGTGATGACGGCATCGACATCGCGTTCGTGATCGACGAGATCACCGATCAGGGTTTCCCAGCCGAGCCCGTTGTGCGTGGGGGAGTAGAACTTCGCGAACGTCAGCGCCTTCCTGAAGTCGCCGTCGCAGAGCACATCGGCAAGGAAGTAGAACGAGGACTTGGGCTCGTTGGTGTCCACGCCCAGCTCAGCCATCCGGTTCGAGCCGGTGACCATGACGCGGTCGATGCCGTCGGCATCACGGAACACGCGTGCGTTCGTGCCGCCGTTGTACGTGCCGGTCGCGGGGTCGGGGAGTTGGAGCGAGTAGTCGCCGACCGCGTGCCTGCCGACTTCTTCGGCGTCGTAGAGCGCCACGAGGAGGTCTCCCGCAGGAAGCTCGCGCTCCATGCGTCGCCCTGGAGCATCCTCGCTGACCGTCGAGCCATCGCTCGGCACTGATCGAGGCGAGACGGTCGTCACCCTGGTCGGCGCAGGCTTCTGCGCGGTCTTGCGTGCGGGCGCGACGCGCTGCGGGAGTGCCGGGAGCGCCTTGTCGATCTCAGACACCAGCACGCTCAAACCCCCTGGCTCAGGTGGTCGATGATCGTGGTCTTCATCGGGGTGGAATTGACCCGAGCACCGTTCCACGTCGGCTCGCCTTCTTCGTCTCGTCCCTCGCATGGTCGTGTGCCGTCGCCCCACGAGTTGCCGATGCGCTGGAGCGCGGTGCGGAACTTGTGGTTCAGAACCCCTACGGGGCGCATGATTCGGGAGATGTCGCCAGACACGGACTCGTCCACGCCGAGCGTCGAGGTGTGATGTTTCCAGCGTTCAACGAGTGGGCTGTTCGGAGCGAGGTCGTCGTCGATGGTGACCCAGCCGTGGTAGCCGCCGCCCGAGTTGTTGACCATCGTGAACTCGACCGCTTGCGAGAGCGTGTCGATGTGCTCGCGTGCCTCCGCGCGCGTGATGAGCCTCTCCGGCTCGGTCTCGCCCTTCTTCTTCCGGGGCTTGTGGTAGCCGTCCTCGGTGTCCCACTCACAGACCAGGCTTGAGATCAAGAGCACGTCATCCTTCGTTCCACGCTTCTGCACCGTGTCCGGGTTGAGCGGGTTGACGCCCATCCAGGTGCAGTAGCTGCCTGCGTGTTTCGCGATCTCATCCCAGATGCGGTGCGGCTTGAAGACCGGAACCGTCGTGTAGTTCAGGAAGTCTCCGACGAGCCAGCAGACCGAGACCACGGCGTCGTCGCGGATGCGTCCCTCAAGGTGCCCGTAGGCGGCATCGTAGAAACGAAGGAACTCTTCCTCGTCGAGGAGGTCGTCGAAGCTCCGGGAACGCATGCGGTGTCCAATCTTGATCTGCCCGACTCCAGAGTAAAGCATTTGGTATCAAAAACCAACACCACGCACGCAATGGACACCTGGGTGACGAGATCAGTCCTCGATCAGGATGCGGAGGCGCCCTGAGTCGGTGAAGGTGTGGGGGAGCGACCCGGCGGCAACGCGCTTGCGGACTCCGGACTCGCTGATCCCCAGGATGCGAGATGCCTCGGCGACACCGACACCGACTCCCGAAGTGACGTAGGTGCTCGGGTTCTTTCTCGACCCGGCTCGCGCTCGCTGCGACGCCTCGTCCTGCGGGGCGTCAAGGCGCGCGTACACCTGGTTGTGCGTGTAGCCGGTGCGGTCGGTGATGTCCTTGAGTGGGATCGACAACTCGTGACGAGCACGCGCGATCAGGGGAGAGATGCGCAACTCGATCGCGTCGATCTCCGCTTGTAGCTCGCGGGCGCGTGCAGCCAGCTCGCCGAGTTCACCGAGCACCTTCGCCCGCTCTGTGGCTTGGTGCGCATCGAACCGGTCGATCGAATCGGCAGTGTGCTCTGGAAGCACTGAGACCACTTCGTTGCCATCGTCGTCGAGAGTGGTGATCGTGCCAGCCGCGCGGTCGATGATGCCGTGCTCACCAGGGCGCGTGCGTGCGCGTGTCTTCTCGGCGCGCGCACGATCCCACTCATCGAACGCGGGGATGCCCTCTAGGTCTGCGTACAGAACGCCCTCGGCGAAGTGGGCGACGACCGAGTCGATCACCTCACGTTGCGCCGCGGTCGTTCGAGCGTCCTTCTTGAAGGCTCGCAACTCCTTGAGTGTCAGTCCGTCCACACTCCCATCATGGTCGTCTCGGCTACCTCCACGAGAATGCACCGCCGCCCTGCCGCCCTGGTGGTGCAGATTCCGGGGTGAAGCGGCACAGTTTGACGTGCTCGCCGGTGCCGTTTCGGGCTCCGGCGGTGCAGTTCGAGTCCTCGGCGATGCAGCTTCTGAGCCAACGTCCGCATGATTCCGGGGTTCTTCTCGAAACCTGCACCGCTCACGAACATGTGTGTCTCCTCGTGGACAGGTGCCGAAGACTGATCGTGCCCCCTCTGCGACCTCACACGCTTTTGTGAACGGTGCAGTTCCACCTCTTCACTTCTCTCATTTCCATGACAACAAAGGGAAGTAGAGGTATCGAGACCCGAGAAACTGCATCGCCAGAGTGCTGAACTGCACCGCTGAGGGCTCCCGCTGCACCGCTGGAGCCCGAGAGCGCATCGCTGGACACTCCGACTGCGCCCAGAAGCTGCTCTTGGCTACGCCAGAGGCGATGGGCTTCTTACAGGCAGGAGTACCAGACGATGTTCCAGCGGGAGCCGTCCCACGACTTCGTGTAGTTGGTCACTCCTGAGGGGGCTCCGATGTAGCCGCCGGTGGTGCTGGCGGTTCCAACCGCGAAGCAGTTGCCTGAAGCGCCCTCAGCCGCGTTGGTGCTCATCGAAGGAGGGTCGATCGGAGCCGGAGGAGTGACCGGCGACTCGGGAACAGGCGGAGCTGGAGGATTCACCGGAGGCTTCGGGTTGCTCGGGGTCGAAGGGGTCGATGGGTTGCTCGGGTGCGATGGACTTCCCGGAGTCTCAGGGGTGACGACCAGCATGCTGCTCTGGAGTGCGGTGACCGCGTTGAAGGTATCCACGAGGTTCTGAGCCGAGACCATTTTTGCGTCGATGGCAGCCTGGAGCGCGGCGTCGGCGTCCGCAGCGCCAGCGTCCGTCGCGTACGTGACGACCGCAGGAGCCACCGCGAGGTACGACTCGGCGATGGACTCGCCGGTCACTGTCTCGATGAACGTCTCGATGTTCTTCGTCTGCCCCTCGACCGCCTCGGTCGCCTCGGCGAACGTGACGATGTCGGCGGCGAGCGCGTCGGTGTAGGTCTTCTTCTCGTCGGTGTCCGGGTTCTTCGGAAGTGTCGGTTTGGTCGAGGGCACCTCGGGCGTCAGAACGACGTGAGCATCATCGCCTCCAGTGATGCCGAAGGTGTCGTTCGTGAGCAGGTCGTCGATGTTGCCGACGACGGTACGCAGTTCCTTGACATCCACATTGGCGGCAGCGGCGGCGTCGAACGCCGTCTTCGCCTGTGCAAGGTTGGTGACGCCAGCGGTACGAGCCGCAGCCGTCTTCTCGATCGCTGCATCGCGCTCGGCGACGGCGGCGTCGAAGTCTGTCTTCGCTGCGTCCCACCCATCTGCTTGCTGTGCGAATGCAGCATCCTCCGCCGCGCGCGCATCGGCGGTTGCGATCGCGGACGAGACGGTGATACCTCCAGCGACCACGAGAGCGATGGTGACCGTTCCCGCGATGACGGCGATCTTGTGCGCCTTGACCCACCCGACGATAGTGCCGACTGCCATTTCCTTGTTGCTCACGATGTTGCCCTTCTGGCTGAGCGCGACGACATCCGCATCATGGTCGGTCGGACAACGACATTGCCCGCACGACCCTGCTGCTGACTTCGCCATCACCGCAAGCGACCACGCTCGGTCGGAGGTTCTTCATCGGTCGGCTACTCGCTCACGACGCGAATCTCGAACTCGTAGCTGGAGGACGCGCCACCCTCGATCGCGCCGTTCAGCGTGACCGCCCCGTCTTCCCCTGTGCCGGTCAGTGTGACGCCAGATTCCGAGGTCGTGACCTCCACCCCGGACTGCGAGTCCACATCCAGGAGCTCCGAGCCTTCAACCGTGAACGACTCCCCGGCACCAAGCGCGATGTAGAGCGGCGACCCGAAGTCGGCGACCAGTTCCTCGAACCGCATCGAGAAGCCGTCCTCAACGGGGAGAGGGTTCCCTTCTTCGCCAGGGGTGGCTGCCGGAGGCGCTGATTCGCTGTCGGTTGACTCGCCTGACGAGCCGTTGCTGTTGCTGTTGCTGTTGCTGTTGCTGAGATGTCCACCCTCAGCCCACGTCACACAGAGGTTTCGCGTGTCCACGGTGACGATCATCGCGCTGGTGGAGTCCGACCCTCGCGTGTACGCGACCTCGATCTTCTGATACCCGTCGCCATCTACCTGGCTTTTGTCGCCGATCTTGAGATCGGACGCGAGGTCAGTCGTCCACCGTCCGCCGTCCGCTTCGTCCGCCGGAGAGCCCGCGCACATGAACTCACTCGGCAGCTTCCCGTCGTTCGACATGAACGCCTGCGAGAAGCTCATCGCGACGGACTCCGGGGAGGCTTGCGGAGCGCACCCGGAGAGTGCGGTGACGGCGACTGCGGTAGCGGCGGCGAGGGCGAGGTGTCGGGATCGGGTCATTTGGTACTCCTGTGGTCAATGGCTGCGACAGCACGCTCGCTCTCGCGGTACAGCACCTTGTGCTTAAAGTACAGGATGCTGTGCTGCGCGTCGAAGCGGCGCGCACTCGACTGGATAGGTGCCCAACCAAGAACCCGATCTGTCGCAACTGCGGTTGATCTTCAACGACCGCCGTGACGCCGCAGGGTTCACCTATGACGAACTCGCAGAGCGCAGCGGTCTCGCGCGCCAGACGCTCCTCAACCTCGCCTCAGGCAAGTACCACGGTGATCTCCGTACCTGGATGCTTCTTGCAAGAGCCTTCGAGGTCGATCTCGACACGCTGCTCGCTCCGACGTGGGAGAGCGGGTCGTAGCTCCACATCCATGCGCGTCATCATGGTCGGCATACGGTGGTGGCATGCCGATTGAAGCCAGGAGTGAGGAACAGGCAATGATGATGTCGCGCTCCAGGTGCTCGCGGAAAACGAGTCGCGGCTCATCTCGGAGGTGCGCGGCGCTCGACTGCGACGCGATGGTCTCGAAGGATCAGCAGCGGAGCCGGACTACCAAGCCGCCGCAGATGCCATCCGGCGGTTCCACGAACAACGTGCGCGTGTGCGCCTCTGTGCGCGCGAAGTCGGATTGACTCATCGCGAGATCGACGCCATCGAGAGTAAGGATCGCTGACGCGTCCAGCCCCTCAGAGATGGACGGCGTCGAGCCTCATCGGTCGAGGTTGTGGTCGCCCCTGTCGTGCAGTCTTCAAGAGGGCGTTCAACGTCCTGCGCGTGTTCGATTTCATGGTGCGAGACGAGGGTGGAACGATGAGGGAGTGGGAATCAGGACCGACATCATCGGAGCGTTGCGCGAGCACGGCATCACGCCCGCTGCCCCGCTGGTCAATCTTCACGAGACGAGTGATATCTGGAGTGACAAGCGCACGCTCGTCGTCAAGGTGGGGTACGAACCGACGCGCTACAACTACCTCGATGATCTCAGCGTGTTCGCGAAGGCGGGCGTGCGGTGCGAGCAGCCGCTCATCGACGACGTCATCGAGGTCGGCGAGACGCACGCAGTCGTCGTCGGCTACCTCAAGCCCGACCGTTCGATTCGTGCGAGTGACGCTGAGGCGGTAGGAGCGTTGCTCCGTGAGATACACGAAGCAACGCTCGCGTCGGACATGTACGAACCGCCGCGCAAGGGTCATGTCTTCTTCCCTGACGATTGGCTCGCGCAGAACATCATCATCCATGGCGGGCTGCCCTACCTCGTCGACCTCGACCTGTGGCAGACGTGGGAGCGCGACGCCGCCGTCAGGATCGCGTGCGGCGAGTTCTTGAAGCAACTTCCTCACGCAGACGACGACGAAGCAGCGTTCTATCGCGGCTACGGAGCGTACTGACGCTCCAGACCGCACCGCTGCGACAGCAGGTCCGATGGGTGTGAACCTCACCACATCATTCGCCCGGGCGGTTTTGGTGTCGCTCCCGTGGATGAAAATCGCCCGAAAAACGCCCGTCTCCGGTCGTTTGAAAAGCGGTACGTCCCTAACCCGGAAACACGACATCTGAACTTGCAAAACAACTGGACTGAATCATCGACGAGACGGCGCGGGAGAAGTGCAAGGTTGGGAGCGAGGGGACGAAGTTGCTCAATGGTGAGACGACGACAACTCCCAGCCTCAGAAGTGCGCTCCACGACGTTCCGCGCACAGCGCTCCCGCTGGTCGCGCGCTCGCCTTGCTCGCACTCCAAGATGACGACATTGCAGCTAGACCCACGAGCCGACGCACGCGACGACAACACCACGAGACACCGCGAGCCCGTAGGGCGAGCATCTTCTATGCGCCGCGCTGCCGCGTCGGCGCTGACGCGCACTCGCGATGTCGCACGCGGGCGTCGCTGGCGCGCTCAAGCCCCGACCATGATGCAGCGATGACAGCTCCCGCTTCCGTCGCGCGCCGAGTGTCGGATGCCCTCCATCGAGCGTTCAACGCACATCTCGAATCCGACCCGGAGAGCACACGGCGGTACGCACTCGAATCGCTCGACCGTGCGTTCCTGACCGCTTCCGCAACCGTTGCCGCTGATCTCCGCGCCTGGCACGCCGCGTTGACGGCGGACGACCACATTGCGCTCCGCGTGTGGTGCGAGGGTGCCGATGATGCGGCTGTGCGGATGCGCTCCCACGGAGTCGTCCTTGACGCGCTGCCGCGCTCTGTATTCCGCAGAACCTCACTACAAAACGGTGCCGATGCCGACGTCCGAGACCGCTGGATCGGAATGGACTACTGCTTCATTGCCGACCAGGTCGAGGGTGAATCACCGCGCCGGTGGTACACGTTGTTCCGCTACAGCAACAGGATGTTCGAGCCGAAGCGCCGACCGGATCGCGACTCTGAGATTAGAGCGATCGACGTGGAGCAGTTGTCGTTCCGTGCGCGCTACCTTCTGCGCCATACGTTGATCCTCATGGGGGTCTACGAAGACGCGCTCAACTTCTACCCGAACCTGCGGGGGCTGCACACCCGCGCTCTCGACACGCTCGACGAGCCGGTCGTCCTGTGCGATCCTCCGCGCCACTCGTGGGCGTACTTCAGCGCCAAGAACATATGGCTGTAGTCCCGACCATGATGTGCGGGTGACATCCACTGACGAGAAAAGACCGCTGGACCGAGGGTGACCTTGCGCGCACACTCGGCGACGGGGTAGAGACCGACATCAGCCGCTTGCTTGCTCCGTTGTCCATCGTTGTGTTGAGCGCCCGTGCCGAAGCCCACCACGAAGATTGGGACGGCTCCTGGAACGACGCGCTTGCGCTCGGCGTGTGCCTGCGCGCGGTGATCGATCAAGTCCTCCGGTCGAGCTGAGCCGAGCGTCAGCGGTGACGACTCTTGATGACCTCATCGAGCTGCGTGTTCCTGGCGTCCGTCGTCGCACTTTGCTCGCGGCTTTCGACCGGGTTCGACCCGAGTGCTTCAGGCACACGGTAACCGGAGTTACACGGCTCGACGACGAAAGTATCCGTCATCTGCAAGCTCGATTCGAAAGCCTGCCCAACGTTCTGCACTGGCGTGCGATCCTTCGCGAGCTTGGCAAGCCAAACACGGGTGCTGACTTTGAGCGTGCGCTTCACGATCGCCTGCTGCGCATTGCCGATGATGTTGCCGAGATCATCCCGAGCATTCAGCGCGAACGTCGCGAGCACCCCGTGCTCGACCTCTCCGACCTCTCCACGACGCCGAGCTACGACGATCATCGCCCAGTCGTCGCAGCGGGCTATGTCGCGTCACACGGTGAGGCGTACGGCATCCTGCACCTCGCGAGCTTCGACCCAGAGACCGGCATCGCGATGGCGTGGGAGGTCTGGAAGTATCCAGGTGGTGGACGCGGCGGAACCTGGAGAGAGCGTCACCTCGAAGACTTCGACGAGGGATGGGTTCGCGACCCGCAGCAGCGGTGACTCCCGCGTTGCTTCCCCGCGTAGCGTTGATCGCGAACAACGGTGTCGCAGGGCTGTGGAACCTCGACCTCTACAGGCGTCCAGATGTAGCTACGCAGCAGCGACTGTTGAGGTCATCCGTCGGCTATCCAGCCATGCGAGTACGTCGGCACGCGCGTAGCGAATGTCGGTGCGCGAGAGCTTGAGGAATGGGGGAGTAGCGTCCCCGCCGAGCCAACGCATCTTCGCGAGGCGCTGCCGGTTGAAGCCGAACGTCGCACACACCTCGTCGATCGTGAGCAGGTCGTCCATCATGTGTCCCTTCGTCGATGTCTGGTTCATCATGGTCGGGACGCAAGCGGATCGGATTGACACTGTTGGAAGCCATCGAAATCGGACGCATTTCGGACGCATCAGATCGGAACCGCGGGGAATCGAGGAGCGTCAAGAAGAACCAAGAACCCCGGAATCACGGGGAATCGAGCGCGCATCGCTCTGTGGAATCGGACTACCTTCGCCCTCTCACGGCGGTAACGCGGGTTCGAATCCCGCTGGGGTCACACAACAGAGAAAGCCTCCGGTTCGCCGGGGGCTTTCTTGTTTCCACCGCCCACGTGCCCTTGCTCTCAGACCGCGGGCTTCAATGACATCGCCCGGAAGGTCCGATTGCTCAAGGGCAGGATCATCAGCGCCATCATCGCGCCGCCGAAAATGGTGAACGGCACCCAGAGTGCGGTCGCGGAGGCGAGTGCTCCGAATCCGGCCATCGCGAGCGGCATGAGGCAATCGTCGCCGAGACGGGTGAGGGATCCCATGCGACCGAGATATGCGGTGTCGACGGTCGCCGAGAACGTCGCACTCAGCAGCACCGATGCGTACCCCGCGGTGGCGCCGATGACGAAGGCAGCGGTACCGACGGTCCATGCCGGCCCGAAGCCGAGCGCCACGATTCCGGCGCCCTGCACGACCAGCGCCCAGAAACCTGCCCGTGCCTCGTGCCGCGGGCGCCACTTCGCCACCGACACAGCCCCGAGTGCGGCGCCGAGGCCGAGCAGCGCCTCGAACAGGCCGACAGCCTGGGCGCCCCACCCCTCGTCATGCGCCCTCAGGGCGAGCCCGATTCCGACGGCGGGTCCGACGGCCAGGTTCAGCCCCGAGAGGGCGATCACGAGCGTGCGGGTCGTGGGGTTCGCGGAGAGATGGGCGAACCCGCGCGCGATGCCGCGCAGAGCGGTCTCCTTCTCCGCACGGGCGAGACGGAAGCGGGGGCGCAGCCAGATCGCGATGAAAGCGACCACCAGTGTGAAGGTCAGGGCGTTCACGGATGCGCTTCCGGCGAGACCGGCGTGCGCGACGACGAATCCACCGATCGCCGCGCCGCCCATGGTGCCGAGCCGAGACGCCGTCTGCGCTGCAGCGCCGTAGCTGGGGAGGTCGACGGCTCTGACCAGCTGGCGGGCGATCGTGCCCGCCGACGGCTCGTAGAACGCATCGCAGACGCCGAACGCGATCGCGGCGAAGAGCAGCACGGCGACAGAGGGAGGAGTCGTGAGCACCCAGACCGCGACGGCGACCAGCACGCCGACCCGGAGCACGTTGAACACGAGCATGATGCGACGGGCGTCTGCGCGGTCGGCGATCACGCCTCCGAACAGCAGGATCACCGCCCGGGGCACGGTTCCCGCGGCGACGATCAGTCCTGCGACGGCGGGAGAGGCGACCTGCACGGCCGTCCAGGCGAGGGCGATGGTCCAGAGAGCGTCGCCGGCATCCGAGAGCGCTTTCACGCCGATCCACGCGTGCACCAGGCGATCGCGACGGAAGGCGGGGGGTGCGATGATCTCGACAGGGTCGCTGACGCTCGACATCACGGCGCCGTCGGAAAGGCGTGCGCGAACACGAAGACGGGAGCGCGGTCCTGGCCATCGTCGAGGTCGATGTCGTCCTGCCACGCGCGGATCGTCGTGAGGATCCGCGCGGAGAGGTCCCGCAGTTCCTCGGGTGACGCCCAGGCTGTGGTCTCGGTGTTCGAGCCGTCGTACCCGGCGAAGGCCGGATCGTGGCGACTGCGATGCCAGCGCTGGAGCCGATCGATCTGCATCCGGATGCCCTGTCGCTGGGCCTCTCTGGCGAGCAGGGCATCGGCGGGCGAATCGGCGTAGTCGTCGGTCGACCAGGTGAGGCCCCGACGCGCGACCTTCCACCAGCTGGTGCGTCTGTCGCCCGCAGGATCCGGGGCGCGTTCCACGACACCGGCGCGCTCGAGCATGCGCAGGTGATGGCTGATGCTGCCGACCTGGCTGTCGAGTGCGCGGGCGATAGCTGTGACCTGCGCCGTGCCGTACAGGAGCAGGTAGTCGTAGATGCGGCGGCGCAGCGGGTGATGCACGGCGGTGATCACGGAGATGTCTTCCACGGCAGACGACGCTAATCGCGGTTCACAAGATGCACAAGTGTTCTTGTATAAGCCGAAAAATCAAGAAGGGGCCGGCTCCCGTCACAGGGAGACGGCCTCTTCCTGACACCGCCCGCGTCAGGCTTCGACGATCGTCTCGTCTGATGTCGTCGCGCCGGCGAGGCGTCGGTTCCGTCGTGCGCGGCGGAGGAACCAGACGACGAGCACGACGGCGCCCGCGATCACGAGCCAGGGGAGGAGGAAGCCCAGGGCGATGACCAGCGCGTTCAGCGACACGACGAGCCCGTTCCATCCCGCCGTCAGCCCGTCAACGAAGCCGGCAGGGTCGGCGGTGGTCGGCGTGCTCGCCTTGGTCAGCTGCACCTGCAGCGATGACATGGCGACCTGATCGTCGAGAGCGGCGAGCTGCTGCTCATACGATTCGAGCTGTGCCTGGCGGTCTGTCAGCGCCACCTCGGCTTCGATCAGCTCGGCGACGGTTCCCGACTGCGCCATCAGCTGCGTGAGCCGCTCGACCGACGCTCGGGTGGAGTCGACGCGCGCCTGGAGGTCGATCGCGACCGATGTCACGTCCTGCTTCGACGTCGACGACGAGAGCACTTCGCCGGTGTCATCGAGAGCGGCGATCACGTCGGGCAGATCAGCCGACGGCACCCGGATGCTGATCCAGCCGTACGCCGAATCGTCGGGAACGGGGGCCGGCTCGGAGGAGTCGTCGGCGGCGATCGACTTCCCGATCTCCGTGCTCTCGACGTAGCCGCCGTGCTCCTCCGCCTGGGCGGCGATCGCCGTCGCGGCATCGGGAATGCTCTTCACCTGGACCGTCGCCTGCGCCGTGGCGATGATCTCGCGTCCCGTGCCGGACTCCACCGTGCCGGACTCCACCGTGCCGGGGAGAGTTCCGTCCGTGCCGGAGCTCAGTGCGCCGTCGGGCAGCGATTCGGGTGTGATCCCGGTGATCCGCTCGGGGGAGGAGGGAGCGGAATCGGCGACGGAGCCGCCGGACGTGCTCACGCCGTCGGCCGTGACGGAGGTGCCCCCGCCGACGGCATCGAGGATCGGCGGAGTCACGAGCACACCCACGACGAAAGCCGCAGCGATGCCTGCGCCGGTGAGCCAACGCCGATGGCGCGTCCGCGATCGCGCTTCCCCGACGTGCGCAGGGGCCCGCTCTGTGGCGATCTCGGCGAAGACCGCGTCTTCGATGCGGGAGATCGTCTCGTCCGAGAGCTCGGGCAGGTCGCCGCTGGTGGTCTGTTCGTTCATGCGTCTCTCGCTTCCGTGACGGCGCCCCGCAACTGCGTGCGCACTCGGGAGAGACGATTCCGAACGACCGCGTGGGTCACCCCGAGCTCCTCGGCAGCCGTCTGATAGGCGTAGCCCTCCGACGCGCACAGGCGGAAGACCTCGCGGTCCAGCTCGCTCAACGTGCCCACCTCCTGCGCGATCCGCGCTGCCAGCTCCGCCGTGATGACCTGTTCCTCGACGCTCACCGTGTCCGGCAGCAGGGTCTCATCGACCGCCTCCGCGGTGTGCGCCTGATCCCTCCGACGTTGGCGAACTCGATTCGCTGCCTGGAAGCGACAGATCGTGGCCAACCAGGGCAGGATCGACTCGCCCTGGAGCTCCAGACGGGGGAGTTTGCGCCAGGCGACGACGAACGTCTCCTGCGTCACATCCTCCGCGTCGGCCGGCGAGGCGAGGATGCCGTGCGCGATCCAGTACACAGGTCGCACGTGTGTGCGGTACAGCTCGCGGAAGGCGCTCTCGTCGCCCGCCGCGGCCTGCGCCGCCCATCTCTGGTCATCTGTCTGCAGGGGCATCCCGGTTCCGTTCGGTGTCTCTCACAGGGAGAGTGTCGATCGACGCCCCATCGTCTCAGATTCGATGCGGGAGCCGGGGGTCGGGTGGGGCGCGAAGATTCGGGCGTCATCCGCTCCCGCTGATGCCGAGGCTCCGGTAGCATTGCCCGGGCGAGAGGGAGTATCCCGAATCCGCGCGTAACGTCATCACGAGCACCGTCATCGCTGCTCCGGGCGCGCGCCGCACGTCAGTGCGGGGGAGAGACTTTCGACTCATTCCCGACCCCTCCGCGAAAGGTGCAGTGCGCCCTTGGACATTCCCGTCTGGTTCGAGATCACCTCGATGATCGTCCTCACGATCATCCTGATCGGCGACCTGCTCCTCATCCGGCTCCGGCCGCACATCCCGTCGACGAAGGAATCCACACTCTGGGTGGTCTTCTACGTGGGCCTCGCGCTGTTGTTCGCTGTGCTCCTCGGAAACGTCGGGGGCTGGCAGAACGCCGGCGACTTCATCACCGGATGGGCGTTGGAGTACAGCCTCTCCATCGACAATCTGTTCGTCTTCGTGCTGATCATGGCCCAGTTCGCCGTTCCGCGACGGCTGCAGCAGCAGGTCTTGATGATCGGCATCATCATCGCGCTCGTCCTGCGAGGGCTCTTCATCCTCGCCGGCGTCGCGATCGTCGAGAACTTCTCGCCGATCTTCTACATCTTCGGCGCCTTCCTCATCTGGACCGCGATCCGCCAGGCCATGCCGGACGGCGACCACGAGGGCGAGGTGCAGCGTGAGAACTTCATCGTGCGGCTGCTGCGTCGCCGGGTGGACATCAGCGAGACCTACGACGGCTCGAAGATCCGCACCACGGTGGACGGCAAGCGCATGTGGACGCCGATGGTCATCGTCTTCATCACCATCGGCGTGACCGATCTGATCTTCGCGATCGACTCCATCCCCGCGATCTTCGAGATCACCACGAACGGCTTCCTCGTCTTCGCCGCCAACATCTTCGCGCTGATGGGGCTCCGCCAGCTCTACTTCCTGCTCGGCGACCTGCTCGACCGGTTGCGCTACCTGCACTACGGCATCGCCGTCATCCTCGGTTTCATCGGCATCAAGCTGATCCTGCACGCCCTGCACGTCAACGAACTGCCGTTCATCAACGGCGGC
Organism: Microbacterium sp. UBA3486; assembly: GCF_002377845.1. Classification (NCBI taxonomy): domain Bacteria; kingdom Bacillati; phylum Actinomycetota; class Actinomycetes; order Micrococcales; family Microbacteriaceae; genus Microbacterium; species Microbacterium sp. UBA3486. The sequence continues at coordinate 11,690 of NZ_DFQP01000083.1, read as the reverse complement.
GAGCACGTCGAGTGGGTGCCCGACATCAGCAACATGGTCTCGCTCGGCGTGATCCTGGCCTCGATGACCATCGCGACGGTCGCAAGCCTGATCGCGTCGTCCCGTGAGAAGCGCGTGGCGAGGCGATCCACCACCGTGGAGTGACGCCGGCGGCGGCACGCTCGCCAGCGGACGCCTCTCCTCTCATCCGCGTGACCACAGAAGCTCGGCGTCCAGGGTGAGGTCGATGATCTGACGAAGCAGCCCACCCATCGTGGTGGAGTTCAGTAGTGCATATCTGTCGTACTCGCCCAGGGGAGCGATCGCCGCGAGCTGCCAGGCCGCGGCGACCGGCTCGTCCGAGATCTCGGTGTCGGCGTCCCACGGCGCTCCGGGGGCGCGTGCGAGAGTGCGGCGCACGATCGCCTCGGCTTCGGTGCGGAGCGGAGTGAGCTCGTCGTTCCAGTCGAGCGCGGACAGCGACGTCACCTCGGCGCGGGGGAAGGGGTCGTCATCGAGCCACTCCTCGACCGTGAAGCGGTCGGTGCCGACGGCTACGGCGAGCAGCGCATCCGCACCGGCGGATACGTTCACCAGCCGGGCCATCGTCCCGATACGACTGCGCCCATCACCCCCGCCGACCTCGTGACCGCGTTCGATGAGAACGACCCCGAATCGAGGGTCCTCCTCATCCAGGAGCCGGCCGATCATCGTGAGGTAGCGCGGCTCGAACACGCGGAGGGGAAGCGGCGTATGCGGGAAATGCACGGAGCCGAGGGGGAACATCGGGATGACGGTCACGGCACCAGTCAACACCGAGAGACGTAAAGTGAACAGATGCGTCGACCTCGTCCCATCGCCCCGGCCGCCGGACAGGAATCCGTCTGGGACTACCCGAGGCCCCCGCGCGTCGAGCCGGTCACGGAGCGCGTCACGATCCGCCTCGGCGGAGACCTGATCGCCGATACCCGTCGTGCGGTGCGCGTGCTGGAGACGAGCCACCCTCCCGTGTATTACCTTCCGATCGCCGACTTCGTCCCCGGTGCACTGGTCGAGGCCGATGGCGCATCGTTCTGCGAGTTCAAGGGCGCGGCCCGCTACTTCGACGTGCGCAACGGCGGCACCGTGCGCCGGGGCGCCGCCTGGAACTATCCGAATCCGACACCGGGATTCGAGGCGCTGACCGATCGGATCGCCGTGTACGCGGCCTCGATGGACGAGTGCACGGTGGGCGACGAGATCGCGACGCCACAGCCGGGTGGGTTCTACGGCGGCTGGGTCACCTCGTCCGTCGTCGGCCCTTTCAAGGGCGATCCCGGTTCCCTGGGCTGGTGACCGTCGGTCCGACCGCCGATCAGAACGCGCGCAGGTTCGCCTGCAGGCCACCCTCTGCGTATTCGCGTCGGAGGATCCCGCGGCGGCGCAGAACGGGTACGAGCTCATCGAGCGTCCGGTGCAGCGTCACGGGGTGGAAGTCGCCCCACAGCAGCACGCCGTCGTTGCCCCAGTCGCCGAGCTCCTCGATCAGGTCTGCGAACTCCTCGGCGGTGCCGACGAATCCGGTGCGATCCTTGAGGCGTCCGGCGCGGGCGAGCGCGCTCAGATGCGCACGCAGCGGGGCGTCCTCCCCGCGGTCGCCGATCAGGCGCTGGATGCTGCCCCGCGAGACATGGGCGCCGAAGATCGAGAGGTCGAGCGGCCGGTCGAGGTCGAGTGACGTCAGGTCGGTCTCGAGATCACTCGACTGCTTGCGGGCGATCTGCACGAGCGCGGCGTCGTCGGGGTGCGTAGAGGCCGCGACGATGCGATCGGCTTCGTCGCTCGACGACGTGATCACGGGCTGGATGGCGAAGAGGATCTTGATGTCGTCCGGACGTCGGCCTTTCGCGACCGCCGCCTCGTGCACCTTGGCGCGGTAGTCGCGCACGGACTTCTCGTGCAGCGGGGCGAGCGCCAGCTGTACGTCGGAGTTCGCGCCGGCGAAGCCGAGTCCTCGACCTGAGCCCCCGGGTGAGACGATCGCGGGTTCCCCCTCGGTGAACGGCACGGCGTTCAGCGGTCCGTCGAACGCGAAGTATTCGCCCCGGTGCGTGACGGCCCGCAACCGCGTGCCATCGGCGAAGACATCGGTCTCGCGGTCGGCGACGAGGGCCCCGTCATCCCAGCTGCGCCAGAGTGAGCGGATGCCGGTGAGCCATTCCTCGGCGCGGTCGTACGCTTCGTCGTGTCCCAGCTGCGTCGCGTCGGAGAAGTGGCGGGCGCTGCCGGTGTCGGTGACGACGTTGAGTCCGAGCCGGTGACCGCTGAGGTGCTGCAAGGTCGCGAACTGCCGCGCCGCCGTGTAGGGGAGGCAGGCGGCGGGATTCACCGTCGGGACCACGCCGAGATGCCTGGTCGCCTGGAAGAGGTACGGCGCGAGGAGGAGCGGATCATGCTTCGGCCCGCCGAAAGCGTGCCGCACCCGCAGGTCGATCGTCGAAGGCGATCCCAGAGATGGTGCGTCCTCGATGATGACCAGATCGAACCCGGCCTGTTCGAGCGTCCGCGCGGCTTCCTGATAGATCTCGGGACGCGTCCAGTCGTAGTCCCAGTCGAGCGACGGATACCCCCAACCCTGCGGGCCGAAGCCACGGGCGAGGAACCAGCCGAAGTGCTGAGGGCGGGTCATGCCACCGTCTCCCGCACACCCTGGAGCACGCGAGACAGGTCGGAGAGAAGATCGTCGACGTCCTCGATGCCGATCGACAGGCGGAGGGTGCCCGGTCCGACGCCGAGGATCTCGCGTTCTTCGTCGGTGCGCTGCGCATGACTTGTCGTCCCCGGATGCAGCACCAGGGAACGGACGTCTCCGATGTGGGTCATGTGGGTGAAGACCTGGACATCCTCGACGAAGCGGCGCGCTGCGGGGAGTCCGCCCCGAAGGGTGAAGGTGAAGATCGAGCCGGAACCGCCGTCGAGGTAGCGCTTCCCGAGCGCGTGGTCGGGGTGGGAGGGGAGTCCGACGTAGTCCACGCTCTCGACGGCCTCGTGCTGCTCCAGCCACCGGGCGATCTGCAGAGCATTGCGGGACTGACGCTCGACCCGGAGCCCGAGCGTCTCCACGCCCTGTCCGATCAGGAAGGCGTTGAGCGGCGAGGGAGAGGCGCCGAAGCGCGGAGCCACCGACTCCCTGGCGTACGCGATGCGGGCACGACCGCCGTGTCGCGCGAAGACACTGGGCGTCTCGCCTCGACCGGGAAGTACGAGGTGGGGGGCGTTGTGGCCCGCCAGCTCGGCGTCGAAGCGTCCGTCGTCGACGAGCACGCCACCGAGCACGGAACCGTGACCGGCGAGGAACTTCGACGCGGAGTGGACCACGATCGCCGCTCCGTGCTCGAGAGGCCGCAGCAACGCAGGCGTGGCCAGCGTGTTGTCCACGATGAGCGGGATGGCGTGCTCGTCGCCGATGCCGCTGACGGTGCGGATGTCGAGCATGTCGTTGCGCGCGTTGGCGAGCGATTCGGCGAACAGCGCACGGGTGTTCGGGCGTATCGCCGAGCGCCAGGCCTGCGGATCGGCGATGTCGTCGACGAACGTCGTCTCGATGTCGAGCCGCGCAAGGTTGTCGAGGAACAGGCCTCTGGTGCCTTCGTAGATGTGCGTGGACGACACGATGTGATCGCCGGCACCCGCGACGGTCAGCAGGGCTGTGGCGACCGCCGCCTGGCCGCTGGCGACGAGCACGGCGTCCGCTCCCGATTCGAGGGCGGCCAGTTGCCGTTCCACCGCGCGCACCGTGGGGTTCCCGGTGCGCGTGTATCCGAAGCCTGTCCCTGTGCGGAAATGATCGGCTGCGTGATCGAAGTCCTCGAACTCGAAGCCCGCCGTCAGGTAGATCGGCGTCGCGCGCGACGCCGCAGTCTCACGGGTTCTCGCCGCATGGACCGCACGTGTGGCGAAGCGGGCGGAGTCGACGGTCATGCGGTGCCTCTCAGTCGGTCGGGGTGCTCAACAGAGTGTCATGACGGGGAGGAGCATGTCCGAGCGGTGGTAATCTGACGTCATGCGGGCCGTCCTCCTTCTTCTTAGGCGCCGCGACGAGACCTCGTTCTGAGCCCCTCCTCGTCGCGGAGTCCATCGTGGGCCGAACCGCCAGCCACAGGAGACACGCAATGACCACCCCCGCAAACGGTGCCGATTCCGCACGCCGCAGAACTCTCGCAGAGAAGGTCTGGGACGACCACCTCGTCGTGAAGGGTGAGAACGGCGAGCCGGATCTCATCTACATCGACCTGCATCTGGTGCACGAGGTCACCAGCCCGCAAGCCTTCGACGGACTGCGCAGCGAAGACCGCCCGCTGCGCCGTCTCGATCTCACGATCGCCACCGAGGATCACAACACCCCGACGTGGGAGATCGACAAGCCGATCGCCGATCTCACCAGCCGTACGCAGATCGAGACGCTGCGCCGCAACGCGGCCGAGTTCGGGGTGCGTCTGCACTCGCTGGGCGACGCCGAACAGGGCATCGTGCACGTGGTGGGTCCTCAGCTCGGGCTGACGATGCCCGGCATCACGGTGGTGTGCGGCGATTCGCACACGTCGACCCACGGCGCATTCGGCGCGATGGCGTTCGGCATCGGCACGAGCGAGGTCGAGCATGTCATGGCGACCCAGACGCTCCCGCTCAAGCCGTTCAAGACGATGGCGATCAACGTCGAGGGGACGCTCCGCCCCGGTGTCACGGCCAAGGACATCATCCTCGCGGTCATCGCGAAGATCGGCACCGGCGGCGGTCAGGGGTACGTGCTCGAGTACCGCGGCAGCGCCATCCGCGCCCTGTCGATGGAGGGCCGGATGACCATCTGCAACATGTCCATCGAGGCGGGGGCCCGCGCCGGCATGGTCGCTCCCGACGAGACGACGTTCGCATACCTCGAAGGCCGCCCGCATGCGCCGAAGGGACAGGACTGGGAAGAGGCCGTCGCGTACTGGCGCACGCTGCCGACCGACGACGGCGCGACGTTCGACGCCGAGGTGTTCATCGATGCCGACCAGCTCGAGCCCTTCGTGACGTGGGGCACGAACCCCGGTCAGGGCAGCTCGCTCTCGGCCTCGGTGCCCGACCCGGCCGAGATCGACGATCCGAACGAGCGCGCCGCCGCCGAGCGTGCGCTGGAGTACATGGATCTGACTCCGGGGACACCACTCAAGGAGGTGCCGGTCGACGCGGTCTTCATGGGGTCGTGCACCAACAGCCGTATCGAGGACCTGCGTGCGTTCGCCTCGATCATCGAGGGCAAGAAGAAGGCCGACGGGGTGCGGGTCATGGTCGTCCCCGGATCCGCCAGGGTGCGGCTGGAGGCCGAGGCGGAGGGCCTCGACAAGGTCATCAAGGACTTCGGGGCGGAGTGGCGCTTCGCCGGATGCTCGATGTGCCTCGGGATGAACCCCGATCAGCTGGCTCCGGGGGAGCGCTGTGCGTCCACCTCCAACCGGAACTTCGAGGGCCGGCAGGGCAAGGGAGGGCGCACGCACCTCGTCTCGCCGCTCGTCGCCGCAGCCACCGCGATCCGTGGCACCCTGTCCAGCCCGAGCGACCTCACGGAAGGGTTCTGAATCATGGAGAAGTTCACCACTCACACGGGTATCGCGGCGCCCCTGAAGCGCTCGAACGTCGACACCGACCAGATCATCCCCGCCGTCTTCCTCAAGCGGGTCACGAAGACCGGTTTCGAGGACGCTCTGTTCCACGGATGGCGTCAGGATCCCGATTTCGTTCTCAACCAGGCGCCTTTCCAGGGGGCATCGGTGCTTCTCGCCGGACCCGACTTCGGCACCGGATCCAGCCGCGAGCACGCGGTCTGGGCGCTCCGGGACTTCGGCTTCAAAGTCGTGCTCAGCCCGCGCTTCGCCGACATCTTCCGGGGCAATTCGGGCAAGCAGGGTCTCCTCGCCGCGACGATCTCGGAAGAGGATCTCGAGCGGTTCTGGGCTGAGATCGACCGGAATCCCGGGGTCCAGATGACCGTCGACCTCGAGGCGCGCACCGCGTCCATCGGCGACGTCCAGGCCGACATCGGTATCGACGATTACACTAGATGGCGGCTCCTCGAAGGGCTCGATGACATCGGGCTCACGCTGCGCAACGAAGACAAGATCGCGCAGTTCGAGGCCCGTCGCGAGTCGTGGCGGCCCCGAACCCTTCCCGTTCAGTAAGACGGTGGGGGCGGGGGAGCCAGGGGCAACCCGCCCCCGAAATCCGTGAATGAAGTGAGGCTCCGAATGACGACACCTGTGCGCGACGCTCTTCCGGACGGAGTCCCTGCCCTCACCGGAGACGTCCTCGCCATCCGAGGCGGACGTCCGCTTCGCGGCCGTGTCGATGTCAAGGGCGCGAAGAACCTGGCGACGAAGGCCATGGTCGCCTCGCTCCTGGGCGAGACCGTGAGCACTCTGCGCGACGTGCCGGCGATCAGTGACGTCGCCGTCGTGCGGTCGCTGCTCGAGGTGCACGGCGTTCGCGTATCCGAGGGCGATGAGCCCGGTTCGCTCGTGTTCGACCCGAGCGATGTGGAGTCGGCGCACTTCGAGGAGATCGACGCCCACGCGGGAGCCTCGCGTATCCCGATCCTGTTCTGCGGACCGCTGCTTCACCGTCTCGGTCAGGCGTTCATCCCCGACTTGGGTGGATGCCGCATCGGGGATCGTCCCATCGACTTCCATCTGGACGCTCTGCGCAAGTTCGGCGCGATCGTCGAGAAGCTGCCCAGCGGCATCCGCCTCTCGACGGGGGGAAGCCGTCTGCACGGCGCCAACATCCACCTTCCGTACCCGAGCGTCGGCGCCACAGAGCAGGTGCTGCTCACCGCCGTCCGCGCCGAAGGCGTGACGGAGCTGCGCAACGCGGCCATCGAGCCCGAGATCATGGACCTGATCGCCGTGCTGCAGAAGATGGGCGCCATCATCTCGTACGAGCCGAACCGCGTCATCGTGATCGAGGGCGTCGAGAAGCTCCGCGGATACGACCACAGGTCGATCTTCGACCGCAACGAGGCGGCATCGTGGGCATCCGCGGCGTTGGCCACCGACGGCGAGATCTTCGTCGGCGGCGCCAAGCAGCAGGAGATGCTCACGTTCCTCAACGTCTTCCGCAAGGCGGGGGGCTGGTTCGACATCCAGGAAGACGGCATCCTCTTCCGTCGCGACGGCGACATCAAGCCCGTCGTGATCGAGACCGACGTGCACCCCGGCTTCATGACCGACTGGCAGCAGCCGCTCGTCGTCGCTCTCACGCAGGCACATGGCCGCTCCGTCGTGCACGAGACCGTGTACGAGAATCGGATGGGGTTCACCGATGCGCTGGTCAAGATGGGGGCCGACATCGTCGTGCACCCCCGTGGTCTCCAGGACGGTCCGCGCCGCGTTCCGCGGCGGGACCTGGAGCAGGCGGCAGTCATCACCGGCCCGACGCCTCTGCATGGCGCGGACATCGTGGTTCCTGATCTCCGCGGCGGCTACAGCCATGTGATCGCGGCACTGACGGCCACCGGCGAATCGAAGGTGTCCGGTGTCGACATCCTCAGCCGCGGCTACGAGAAGTTCCTCGCCAAGCTCGACGCGCTCGGCGCCGACTTCGACGTCATCCGGTGACCGCGGTGACGTCCCGATCATCGGAGACGAAGCGTCCGAGCATCTTCTGGCCGCTCGCGGCGCTGATCATCCCGCCGGTCTCTCTGATCGCGAAGATCCGTGTCCGCGGGGCCGAGAAGCTGCCCCAGGAGGGGTCGTACGTCCTGGCGCCGAACCACTACTCCGAGTTCGATCCGCTCATCGTCGCCGTCGCCGTGTGGCGCTCCGGTCGCGCGCCGCGGTTCATGGCGAAGGAGAGCCTCTTCTCGGTCCCGGTGCTGGGCTGGTTCCTGCACCGCACCGGGATGATCCCGGTCGCGCGCACCTCGTCCGCTGCCTCCGCACGGCAGACGATGAAGCAGTCGGAGGAGCTCGTCGAGCACGGCCGCGGCGTGATCGTCTACCCGGAGGGCACGCTCACGCGTGATCCCGACCTGTGGCCGATGCGCGGCAAGTCGGGTGCGGTACGCCTGGCCCTCGCCGATGGCATCCCGCTGATCCCGATGGCCCAGTGGGGCACCCAGGCGATCATGGGGCGCTACCAGAAGGGTCTGAGCCTCTGGCCGCTGCGCAAGCCGGTCCAGGTGCTCATCGGCGATCCGGTCGACGTCTCCGATCTGCGCGAGCGTGCAGGAGAGCCGGCGGCCCTCACCGAGGCCACCAATCGACTCATGAACGCGATCACCGCGCTCCTCGAGGAGCTGCGGGACGAGAAGGCACCGGCGGAGCGGTGGAACCCCGCGAGCCATGGGCAGAAGGAGACCGGGCGCCTTGACTCCTAAGAGAACCGTTGCAGCAGGCCCACGGGCCACCGTCATCGGCTCGGGCAGCTGGGGGACCACCTTCGGCAAGATCCTCGCCGACGGGGGCGCCCAGGTGACGATGTGGGCGCGTCGTGCCGAACTCGCCCAGGAGATCAACGAGGCCAAGCGCAATTCGCGCTACCTGCCAGGGATCAACCTTCCCCGCACGATGGCGGCGACCCACGAACTCGCGACCGCGCTGGAGGGGGTGGACCAGGTCTATCTCTCCGTGCCGAGTCAGTCGCTGCGCGAGAACCTGAAAGCTCTGCGACCGCTGATCGCGGACAGCGACGCGAAGATCATCAGCCTCATGAAGGGTGTCGAACGCGGCACCGGATTGCGCATGAGCCAGGTGATCCAGCAGGAGCTGCGGTGTGACCCCGATCGCATCGCGGTGGCTTCGGGGCCGAACCTCGCCCTCGAGATCGCCCGGGAGCAGCCGACCGCCGCCGTCATCTCCTCACGCAGCCAGGAGACGGCGGAGATCGTCGCACGCGCGGCCCGCAACAGCTACTTCCGTACCTTCGTGAACACCGATGTGATCGGTACCGAGTTCGGTGGCGTCCTCAAGAACCTGATCGCCGTGGCCATCGGCATCGTGGACGGTGTCGGCTACGGCGAGAACACCAAGGCGTCGATCATCACCCGTGGACTGGTCGAGATGACCGACTTCGCGGTCGCGAACGGCGCGCACCCGGAGACGCTTCAGGGCCTCGCCGGTCTGGGCGACCTCATCGCCACGTGCCAGTCGCCACTGAGCCGCAACAACACCGCCGGGCGACTGCTCGGTCAGGGATACAGCTTCCAGGACGTCGTGAAGCAGATGCAGCAGACAGCCGAGGGACTCGCCTCCGTCGCGCCCATCCTGCAGCTCGCTCGCGAAGCCGAGGTCGACATGCCCATCGTCGAGCAGGTGAAGATGGTGCTCGACGGCAAGATGGATCCGCGAGACATCGCACCCCATCTGACGACGGACGACGACACCCCGCAGGGTGAGAGGACCAACCATGGACAAGCAGACGGTGGTGGTGCTCTTCGGCGGGCGCTCCAGCGAGCATTCGATCAGCTCCGCAACGGCGGGGGGCGTGCTGGGCGCGATTGACCGCGATCGCTACGCCGTGATCCCCGTCGGGATCACCCGTGAAGGAGCGTTCGTCCTCGAGGACGACGATCCGGCGAAGTTCCCGCTCGATGCCGCGCACCTCCCCGAAGTCGTCGACAACGGCACTCGGGTGCTGTGGCCGGAGCCCGGTGGCGACCGCACGTTGCGGGTCGTGCACGCCGATGGCACCGTCGAGGGGCTGGGGGAGATCGACGTCGTCCTGCCCATCCTGCACGGACCCCACGGGGAGGATGGCACGATCCAGGGCTACTTCGACACCCTCGAGGTCCCCTACGCCGGAGGCGGTGTCCTCGATTCCGCTCTGTGCATGGACAAGCACTTCATGAAGATCGCGCTCGAGGCATCCGGCATCGCGGTCGCGCCGTGGGTGACGGTGCGCCGAAAGGACTGGGACCGCAGTGCCGCAGACGTTCGTGCGCGTGCTGCGGAACTCGGCCTCCCGGTGTTCGTGAAGCCCGCCCGTGCGGGCTCGAGCGTCGGAGTGTCCAAGGTCGAGACCGCCGACGAGCTCGACGCAGCTCTGGCGGTGGCTTTCGCCGAAGACGACAAGGTCCTGATCGAAACCGGGGTGAGCGGGCGCGAGATCGAGGTGGCGGTGCTCGAGACCGCTGACGGAGTCAAGGCTTCGCTGCCCGGCGAGATCGTCTTGACGTCGCGGGGCTTCTACGATTTCGAGGGCAAGTACCTGGGCGGTGACGGCGTGGACGTCGTGTGTCCGGCCGAGGTGACGGATGCGGAGTGCGCAGCGATCCAGGAGATCGGCGTCCGCGCGTTCGAGGCTGTCGACGGACGAGGCCTCGCTCGTGTCGACGTGTTCCTGACGCCGTCGGGTGAACTCGTGGTCAACGAGCTCAACACGATGCCGGGATTCACCCCGATCTCGATGTTCCCCAAGTGCTGGGTCGCATCGGGCCTGAGCTACGGCGATCTCATCACCGAACTCATCGAAGCGGGCCTGCGCCGCTGAGATCGGAGTTCCCCGGGGGCGATCAGCCCGCGGGGAACTCGACGCGGTCCGTGCACTGTCCGGTCGCCGGCTGGAGCCCGGACTGGATGCTCGCCGAGATCTTGTCGACGATCGCCTGGAAGTCGATCTGTTCGCCACGGCGGATCGTCACTTCCACCGCGGGGTCGCGACCGAAGGTGACGAGGCGCTGACGGTCCTCTTCCTGGTCGAGCACGAGCCAGTCGACGCCGCCGAGCGTCGTGCACACCAGGGCCGACGGCGCAGGGGGTTCGACACCACAGCGCAGCACGACTGTGGGGTCGCCCCAGGCACCGGTCGCCTGCGCGTCGGTGAAGACACGATCGAGTCCGCCGACGGACTCCGGCAGCAGCACCGAGACGTTCGCACACGCCGGATTGTTCGCATCGGCTGCGGGCTCGAGGTGCACGGTGGTCGAGCAGCCGGCGAGCACCGCGGTGAGGGTCACTGCCCCGGCGAGGACAGCGAGGCGACGGGAACGGGGCATGCTTCCAGGCTACCTTTGACAGCATGCCCTCCCGACACGAAGCCGACGATCCGCGCCTGGGAGATCTCTCCGAAGGGCGCATCCTGCAGGCGATCCTGACACGGACGCCGACGGGGGCCCACACGCTCATCGGGCCGGGAGACGATGCGGCGGTGATCGCCACGCCGTCGGGTTCCGTGGTCGCGACGACGGACACGCTCGTGCACGGTCCGGACTTCCGGCTCGCATGGTCGAGCGGGTACGACCTCGGCTGGAAGGCCGCAGCGGTGAACCTCGCGGATGTCGCGGCGATGGGGGCGCGCCCGACCGCGCTGCTGGTCGCTCTCGCGGTGCCGCGCGACCTGCGGCTCTCTTTCGTGGAGAGGCTCGCCGACGGCTTCCGTGATGCGTGTGCCGCGCTCGCCCCCGGGTGTGCCGTGGTCGGCGGCGACCTGACGGTGTCGGATGTGCTGACCGTGGCGGTGACGGCGCTGGGCGACCTCGAGGGACGCACTGCCGTGACCAGGAGCGGCGCGCGCCCCGGAGATGTCGTCGCGGTCGCCGGTGAACTCGGTCATGCCGCACGTGGACTCGCGGTGCTGTTCGGTCGATTCCGAGACGGCGACGTGCCGGTGGCTGTCGATGCCGCGAAGCTCGCCGCCGGAGAGCGCGCGGCGGTGACGGCGCAGCTGCGGCCCGCGCCCCCGATCGGCCTCGGCGCAGT
>NZ_DFQP01000046.1:0-11427 GCF_002377845.1 Microbacterium sp. UBA3486 | reverse complement strand
GCCTGACCGCGTCGCCTGACCGCTCCGGTCGCACTTTCTGTCGCCTCACGGCGGCCCGCGCGGCAGGAACTGCGACCGGAGCGTGATCTAGAGCAGCTTGAGCGCCTCGCGGCGGGAGAGCGGCGACAGCTCGTGCGACTCGACGAAGGCTCGCACCCACGCCGGGTCGGTCTTGCCGAGCTCGCGCAGTGCCCAGCCGATGGCCTTGCGGATGAAGAACTCGGTGTCGGCGAGGTTCGGTTCGATCACAGTGGCGAGCAGCTCGCGGTCGGTGGCACCTCTGCGTCCGAGCTGGGAGATGATGCTCGCCCGGCGCACCCAGAAGTCGTCGTCGCGCGACCACGTCCGCAGCACCGGCGTCATCTCGGCAGGGTGCGCATCGAGCGTCTCGGTGAGCCGATGCGAGACCTCGTCGACGTGATCCCACCACGCTCCTGTGCGGATCATCTCCTCATGCACATCGAGCATGTCGAGTCGGGCTCGCACCGGACGCAGAGTCATCAGAGCACTGGCGGCGTAGCGCTCCTCGCGAAACGCCGCCTCCCGCCACAGCACGAGTGCCGTACCGCGCAACACCGCCGTATCCGTCACCTCGCGCGCGAGCCCACGCGTCACGGCTCGCACCCCGGGAACACGTACGCCGAGGAAGGGCAGCGCCGACTTCATGTACGCCTGCTGCGCGGGTGCCAGCTCCGGATCGGCCTCATCACGGAGCGCGGATCGGATGCTCTGCACGAGGTCTGCGGCGGTCACGGGAGCGAGTCTACGACCGCCCCGAGAAGTTCTTCAGAAAGAATTCCGGGATGATGTCGATCCGAGTCGTTCCCGTTCGACGTCATTGATGAGAGGGTCGAGAGACGGCCCTTCGAACAAGGAGAACATCATGAAGTTCATGCTCATCATGCGCGCGACCGACGAGGCCGTCGAGGCCTACAAGGACATGCCCTTCGAGCAGGTCATCGAGGCCATGGGCAAGTACAACGAGTCGTTGATCAAGGCCGGAGTGCTCGTCGCGGGCGAGGGCCTGACCGATGCGGCCGAGGGTTTCGTGGTCGACTTCAGCACCGAGAAGCCGCTCATCACCGACGGCCCCTACGGCGAGACGAAGGAGTTGTTCAACGGCTTCTGGATCATCGAGGTCCCCACGCGCGAGGAGGCAGCCGAGTGGGCCAGCCGTGCGCCTCTCGGCGCCGGCTCGTTCCTCGAAGTGCGTCGCGTGACCGGCGTCGAGGACTTCCCGGCGGACAACGAGTGGATCCAGAAGGAAGAGGGCTGGCGCGAGGAAGCAGCTCAGCGCGCAGCACAGCAGTGATGGCACAGCAGTGATGGCACAGCAGTGACGGACTCTTCCCCATACAGCGAGACGGCGCGTTCCGCTCCCGATACCGGGTCTGCGGAGCGCGCCGTCGCCGCCGTGTGGCGCATCGAGTCCGCCCGCATCGTCGGAGCTCTGACGCGCATGGTCGGTGACTTCGGCCTCGCGGAGGACCTGGCTCAGGAGGCGCTGGTGGATGCGTTGCGGCAGTGGCCGGTCGACGGCGTCCCGCGCAACGCCGGGGCCTGGCTGACCGCGGTCGCGAAACGCAAGGCCATCGATCGGTGGCGTCGACAGGAGCGTCTGGACGAGCGGGTCGCCCTTCTCGCACACGACCTGGAGCAGGAGCAGCGGGAGGGGCGAGACCTGCTGTGGGACCCGGACGCCGTCGACGATGACGTGTTGCGTCTGATCTTCATCTCCTGCCACCCTGTGCTCTCGAAAGAGGCGCAGGTCGCTCTGACGCTGCGGGTGGTGGGTGGGCTTTCCAGCGAGGAGATCGCCCGCGCGTTCCTCGTGCCGACCGCCACCGTGCAGCAGCGCATCGTGCGGGCGAAGAAGACGCGCTCCGCCGCCGACGTCCCGTTCGAGGTGCCTTCCCGCGAGGAGCGTGCGCCGCGTATCGGTGCGATCCTGGGCGTGCTGTATCTGATCTTCAACGAGGCCCACGCCGCGAGTAGCGGGCCCGACTGGATGCGCCCCGAGCTGAGTGACGAGGCCATCCGTCTCGGGCGCGTGCTCGCCGCGTTGATGCCGCAGGAACCCGAGGTGCACGGCCTGCTGGCGCTGATGGAGCTGACGGCCGCGCGATTCGGGGCGCGCGTGGATCGACACGGCGACCCGGTGCTGCTGGCCGATCAGGACCGTCGGCGCTGGGATCGTGGCCGCATCTCGCGTGGACGTGCATCGCTGGCGACCGCCGATGCTCTCGGACGCGGGCGCGGTGCCTACGGGCTGCAGGCGGCGATCGCCGAGTGCCATGCCGTGGCGGCGTCTGTCGAGGAGACCGACTGGGAACGGATCGTGCTGCTCTACGAGGCGCTCGGGCGGCTCGCTCCGTCGCCGGTGGTCGAGCTCAACCGGGCGGCCGCGGTGGCGATGGCGACCGGGCCGGCGTCCGCTCTGCTCATCATCGACCGGCTGTCGAGTTCGGGCGCCTTGCGCGGCTACCACCTGCTGCCCGCGACACGCGGCGAACTGTTGCGTCGGCTCGGGCGCGAGGAGGAAGCCCGGAGCGCGTTCACCGTCGCCGCCGGACTCGCCGGCAATGATCGGGAGCGATCGCTGCTGGAGCGGAAGGCACGAGGGGCAGAGAAATGACCCGCCCCCTTCGGGTGCACGAGGCATCCGATGGGGACGGGCATCAGGGTGACGCGCGTGGCGTCGACGGCGGGTGCCGTCAGCTGCGCGCCTTCTGGCCGCGACCGGCGATCAGGCCGTAGATCAGGAGCACGATGATGGAACCGGCGATGGCGAGGAGCCAGGTGCCGAGGTCCCAGAACTCGGTGAGCGGACGGTTGAGGATCAGACTGCCGAGCCAGCCGCCGAGCAGTGCGCCCACGACGCCGAGGAGCAGCGTGATGAACCAGCCGCCGCCCTGCTTGCCGGGAAGGATCAGCTTGGCGATGGCTCCGGCGATGAGGCCGAGAAGAAGAAAGCCGAGAAAACTCATGGTCAGCTCCTGTGGATCGGGAGCCCCGGGGTGCCGGGGCTTCTGATATCCAGACTGCCGACATCGCTGCTCGAGTGCCAACCCCTTGCGCACACACGCCTGGATGTGCGAAGAGGCCCGCCTCCCCAGGGGAGACGGGCCTCTCGACGTGGTCGGATCGGTTCGCGGTCAGTTGTTGCCGCGGACGATCGCGATGATGCGCAGGATCTCGACGTAGAGCCAGACGACCGTGACCATGATGCCGAAGGCGCCGAGCCAGCCGTACTTGCGGGGAGCGCCGTTGCGGACGCCCTGCTGGATCTGATCGAAGTCGAGCACGAGCGAGTACGCCGCCATGATGACGACGAGCACGCCGATGATGACACCGAGCGGGATGCCGAAGATGTTGGCGCTCAGCAGGCCGAAGGCCTGGCCCTGGGGCAGCACGCCGGTCCACATGAGGACCAGGTTCAGCAGCGAGAAGACCAGGTAGCCGATCATCGCGATCATGAAGATCTTCGTCGCCTTCTTCGACGCGCGGATCTTGCCGCTCGCGAAGAGAGCCAGGGTCACCCCGACGACCGAGACGGTCGCGAGCGTCGCCTGGAAGACGATGCCGGGGTAGATGACCTCGAAGAACGCCGAGATGCCACCGATGAAGAGGCCCTCGAACGCCGCGTAGGCGAAGATCAGCGCGGGCCGGACCTTCTTGCGCGACGTGAAGGTGATGACCATCGCGAGCACGAAGCCGCCGAGGGCGCCGACGATCCACGGCAGCATGCTGACGGGCGCGGGGTTGTACGGGTCATATCGCGGCACGTCCAGGCCGCCGAGCGTCAGCACCCAGCCGATCGCGGCGGTGACGAGCAGGATGCCGAACAGGCCGGCCGTCTTCCAGACCGTGTCCTCGACCGACATGCGGTCGGTCTCGATCGCTCCGGCCGGCGGGGCGGCGTACATGCCCTCGAGCTGTGCGTTGGCCGCAGCGTCCATCGCCCCGTGCTGGAGCGAGGCGTTCTGCGCGCCCTGGGCAGCCTGAGGTCCGCCCGGGTACGTCGCGACGTTGCGCGGGTCCTGCTGCTGGAAAGCAGGGTTGTTGAAAGCGAAGTTGCTCATTGGTGGGCCTCACTCCAAAGGGGGGTAGTAGGTCTCTTTCCTCCACGATACTCGGGAGGGCGCACCGCCGGGGTGTTCTACGCTGAGAGCGTGCCCAGGAAATCACCCCTCGTCATCGGGCACCGCGGTGCGCCCGGCTATCGCCCGGAGCACAGCCGCTCCTCCTATGAGCTCGCTCTCGCCATGGGGGTGGATGCGGTCGAACCCGACGTCGTGGCGACCAAGGACGGCGTGCTCATCGTGCGGCACGAGAACGAGATCTCGGGCACGACCGACGTGGCGGAACATCCGGAGTTCGCCGACCGCAAGACGACGAAGCGCGTCGACGGGCAGGCGCTGACCGGATGGTTCAGCGAAGACTTCACCTGGGACGAGCTGTCGACCCTGCGCATCCGCGAGCGGCTGCCCGAGGTGCGGGCGTCGAGCGCAAGCTTCGACGGCGCCCAGCAGATCCTGCGCCTGCGCGATGTGCTCGACATCGTGCGCGACGGATCGGCGGAGCATGGACGCGAGGTCGGCGTGGTGCTCGAGGTCAAGCACGCCACGTACTTCGCGAGCATCGGCCTGGACCTGGCCCCCCTCATCGACCGCGAGCTGCGCGACGCCGGATGGGCCGAGGGGGAGCTGCCGCTGGTGATCGAGTGCTTCGAGTCGACCGTGCTCGGGCAGCTGCGGGAACGCGAGATCTCCGCGTCGTACATCTACCTGATCGAGGCGTCGGGGCGTCCGTACGACCTCCTGGTGGCCGAGGGCACGCACGCCCGCACGTACAGGGAGACCGTCACCCCGGAGGGGCTCGACGCCCTCGTCGGACAGGTCGACGGCATCAGCGTGAGCAAGAAGATGCTGCTCGACCGGGGCAACACGATCGTCGCCGATGCGCATGCACGAGGTCTGCAGGTCTTCACGTGGACGTGCCGGCCGGAGAACGCCTTCCTCGCGGCGGAGTTCCGCGGCCGGGGTGGGCGCGGCGCCTACGGCGACTACGAGGCGGAGTGGGGCGTCATCGCACGTCAGGGCGTGGACGGCGTGTTCGTCGATCATCCGGATCTGGGCGTCGCCTTCTTCCGCAGCTGACGCGGTCGCGCAGGTCCGCGGCGTCAGAGCGGTCCGAGCACGCTCTGCACGTCGCTCTCGAGCATCAGGGCGCGCAGGGGCTCGAGGATCTCGCGTTCCTCGAAACGGAAGTGGGATTCCATGATCGCGGCGATCCCGTCGAGGTGACCGCCGATCGTGGTCGCATCGTCGCCGCGCTCGGCTGCACCCCGCAGCGAGGCGAGCAGGTGGGCGAGCATCGAGTGGTCCTGCATCAGCTTGTCGATGATCCCGCCGAGCTCCGGATGCTCCGCGCGCAGAGCAGGGAAGAGCTGCCGATCCTCGGCGCCGTGGTGGCCGTCGAGGGCGGCGCAGAATCCGACGCAGTAGAGCACGAGTTCCGATGTGGCATCGGGGACGTCCGTGCCCTGGTCGAGGGCGTCGCGCGTGGCGGCGAGGGCGGCACGCAGACGGGAGTGCGCCGACCGGAGCTCCTGATCCCAGGCGATCAGACGGGCGGCATCCATCGGGCCAGTGTAGAGGGGCTGGTGTGAATGGGGCCGGTGTCGGCGGACTCCCGCTCAGAGGGTGCGGTCGAAGGCACCGCGGCGGGTGGAGACGATCTCCTTGCCCAGCGGCATGAGCGAGATCGGGACCATCTTGAAGTCGGCGATGCCCATCGGGATGCCGATGATCGTGATGCAGAGCAGGATTCCGGACACGATGTGTCCGATCGCGAGCCACCAGCCGGCCAGGATCACCCACAGCACGTTGCCGAGGAACGACCCGACACCCGCGGTGGGCTTGCTGATGACCTCGCGGCCGAACGGCCAGATCGCGTAAGCGGCGATGCGGAACGAGGCGATCGCCCAGGGGATCGTGATGATCGGGATGCACAGCAGGATGCCGGCGAGGACGTACCCGAGGAACAGGGCCCAGCCGGCGAGGATGACCCAGATGATGTTGAGGATCGTGCGCATGAGCTGATTGTGTCACCCCTCTGCGGCCGGGCCTGAACATCCGCCCCGAGGTCCCGGAGGCGACGGACTCCGGATGCCAGACTGACCGCATGACCGGAATCGTGGTGCAAGACGTCAGCAGAGCGTTCGGGACGGTGCAGGCGGTGAGGGGCGCCACTCTCCGGGCCGAGCCCGGCCGGGTCACCGGCCTCGTGGGGCCGAACGGAGCAGGCAAGACCACTCTGCTGCTGATGCTCGCCTCCCTCCTCGCTCCCGACACCGGGACGATCAGCATCGGAGGCGTCGACCCCTCCGTCGATCCGCTCGCCGCACGACGCCTGCTCGGATGGATGCCGGACGCTCTCGGTGCGTGGCCGTCGCTCACCGCACGGGAGACCATCGTCACGACCGCCCGCCTGTACGGCATCGAGAAGCCGCAGGCCGCGGTCCGTGCGGAGCAGCTGCTCGCCCTCGTCGGCCTGACCGAACTCGCCGACTCCCCGGCCAAGGTGCTGTCGCGAGGGCAGAAGCAGAAGCTGGGCCTGGCACGCGCGTTGGTGAACGACCCGCAGGTGCTGCTCCTCGACGAACCGGCTTCCGGTCTCGATCCGGAGGCGCGGGTGCAGCTGCGGGTGCTGCTGCGCCGTTTCGCGGCGGAGGGGCGCACCGTGCTGATCTCGAGCCACATCCTCTCGGAGCTCGAAGAGGTCGTCGACGACGCGGTCTTCCTCGTCGCCGGTGCCGTCGTCGATGCCGCACCGGCGCGGAGCATGCTGCGCGCGTGGCGGGTGCGTCTCGCCGGTGCCACCGAGGATCGGATGAAGGCCGATGCCTGGCAGGTGGCCTCGAATCTCGGTATCGCCCCCGAATCCCTCTCGCAGGATCGTGGAGCGGTGCTCGTCGGATTCGAGGGAGAGGATGCCGCAGCACAGGCCCTTCGACATCTGATCGAGGCGGGGCTCCCGGTCGTGGAGTTCGCTCCGGCGCAGAACCAGCTGGAGCACACGTTCCTGAACCTGCATCATGCGACACCACCCCAGGCATCCACCGGAACGGAGGCGGGCGCATGAGCCTCGCGAACATCGGCATCATCGCCCGACTCGAACTGACCCAGCGCCTGCGCAGCGTGGGTTGGTATGTGCTGCTCGGGGTCTTCGCCCTGGTGCTGCTCGGGGTCACGGGGCTCTCGTTCGCCGTGTACTCCTGGGGCGATGCGGTCGGTGCCGGCGTCTACTCGATCGTCGTCAACATCGTGCTGCTGCTGGTCGTGCTGGTGTCGCCGACGCTCAGCGGCAACGCGATCAACGGGGATCGCGATGCCGCGACGCTCGCGGCCGTGCAGGTGACCGCCGCGTCGACCGGCGACATCATGCTCGGCAAGCTCGTCGCGGCCGTGGCGACCGGCGGCGCCTTCCTGGTGGTCGCGGTGCCGTTCCTGGCCCTGTCGTTGCTGGGCGGGGGAGCGAACCCGGCCGTGCTGCTCATCTCCCTGCTCGTGCTCGCGGCCGAGATCATCATCGTGGCCGCGATCGGAGTGGGGTTGAGCGGACTCATCGCGCGTCCGCTGTTCTCGGTCGCGACGACCTACCTGGTCGTCGCCGCGCTCGTGTTCGGAACGCTCATCGTGTTCGGACTCGGCGGCATGGCGGTGCGCAGCGAAGCGACCGTGTACTCGCGCCCGTACGACGCGAACGGCACGCCGGACTGTGATCGCTGGGAGGTGAACAGCACCCAGGATGTGCCTCGGTTCGATCTGGTGTGGTGGACGCTCGCCGCGAACCCGTTCGTCGTGCTCGCCGACGCGACCCCGACCGAGTACGCGACGGGGGGTTATCCCGTCGACATGTTCGGTCAGATCAAGTACGGATTGCGCAGCGCGCAGCTCTCGCCCTTGGAACAGCGCTGGGACGAGTGCGACCCCGGTGGCGGGTACCGCACACCCCAAGAGGTGATCGACTCGACGGTGCCGAGCTGGTTCGTCGGCCTGGGGGTGCAGATCGTCATCGCGGGTTCGCTGTTCGCGGGGGCATGGGCGCGCACGCGGACGCCGGCTCGCCGGCTGCCCCCGGGCACGCGCATCGCCTGAGGCTCTTCCCCTCGGGCACGTTCCGGTCGCACCACCCGCCGTTCCGGACGCTCTGATGCGGCGGCAAGTGCGACCGGGACGGGAACCGGTCGCGGCGAAGACGTGGGCAGCGGATGGCCACCTCCCGTTCATCTGCCGTGCACTCGGCGGATCCTCTGCGGCCACGTGGGGTCGGTGGTCTGGGCGGGTACCCGACTGAGTCCCCCTCCGGTCCGGCCCTGCACCCTGGGGTCTGCCGGCCCAGCCACCCAGGAGTCCTCCATGCCCCGCCTGCACCGTGCAGCGGCGGTCACGGCGGTGTGCGCCTTGAGCGCCGCCGCCCTGCTCGCCACTCCCATCGCCGCGATCGGCGACGACCCCGGCATCCGCCCGTCCGTGGCGACGTCGACCGCTCCGAGTCTCGTCCTGAACGAGATCGTCTACGACGACGCGGCGACCGGACTCGCCGACCAGGTCGAGATCTACAACGCCGGGACCGAGGTGGTCGATCTCGCGGGGTGGAAGATCGCGGACGAGAAGCGCGACACCTTCGGCGCGGCCCCGGATGGCACGTCGCTCGCCCCGGGGGAGTTCCTGGTGCTGGTGAAGGACGTCGACTTCGCGTTCGGGCTCGGCAAGGGCGACGAGGTCGTGCTCTTCGACCCGGACGGCACCGAGGTCGACTCCTATGCGTATGCGAACACCGCGCCGCTGTCGGTGTGGGCGCGCTGCCCTGACGGCACGGGTGCCTGGGCGCCGGCGACGCAGGTGACGCCCGGCGCTGCGAACGATTGCGAGGTTGCTCCTGTCGCCGGTTCCATCGTGATCAACGAGGTCGACTCGCAGCCGGCCGACTGGGTGGAGTTCTACAACCCCGGCACCGCTGTGCTCGACATCTCGGGCTACGAGATCCGGGACAACTCGGACGATCACCGCTGGCAGTTCCTCCCGGGAACGCAGATCGGCGCGGGACAGTTCCTCGTGGTCGAAGAGGGTACAGTCGGGGTCTCCGGAGGCGTCGAGGCCGCATTCCGCGAGCCGATCGGCATCGGCAGCGCCGACCGCATCCGCCTCTACGACACCTCGGGCGCGATGATCGACGACACGCTCCCGTGGCAGGGGCACGCGGCGATCGACGGCGACTTCGCCGCGGCCACCCTGGCGCGCTGCCCTGACGGCGTCGGCTCCTTCGTGCTCGCGCACCCGACCCCGGGCGCCACGAACTCGTGCGTCATGCCCGACGTCGTGATCAACGAGATCGAGTCGAACGGCGACACCACAGATTGGGTCGAGGTCGTCAACACCGGCAGCACGGCGGTGGATCTCTCCGGCTGGACCGTGATGGACAGCGACCCCGTCGGCCACGCTGGTGAAACCACTCCGTTGCCCGCAGGCACGATCCTGCAGCCCGGAGGCTACTTCGTCTTCGACCAGCCCACGAACTTCGTCTTCGGTCTCGGTAACGGCGATACCGTGACGATCCGCGACGCGAACGGCAACACGGTCGATGAGCACGTGTACGCCGCGCATGCCGCAGGGGTCCTCGCCCGCTGCGCCGACGGCACCGGCGACTTCGTCGACATCGCGGTCTCGACCAAGGGGCTGCGCAACGCCTGCGGCAACCCCGTGCGCATCAACGAGGTCGAATCCGACGGCGGCTCGCCCGACGACTGGGTGGAGCTCGTGAACCCGACGAGCACGGCGCTCGATGTGTCGGGCATCGTGGTGAAGGACGACGACGACACCCACGCGTACGCGATCCCGGCCGGAACCCTCCTCGGCGCGGGGGAGTACCTCGTGATCGAGCGGGCGCAGCTCGGCTTCGGCCTCGGCGCCGGCGATGCGGTGCGGGTGTTCGACGGCGACCTGCTCGTGGACGAGACCACCTGGGGTGCGGGCCACGCCGCCACCACCTGGGGGCGTTGCCCCGACACGAGCGGCGCGTTCGCCGTCACCGCAGCGCCCACGAAGGGCACCGCGAACGTGTGCCCCGGTGAGGTTGCCGTGTCGCCGTGGCCCGGCTCTGCCGAGGTGCGCGTGGTGGACGGCATCCCGACGTTCCTCGAGGACAGCTCGGGGCTCGACGTGCAGGAGACCGCCGACGGCGCGTTCCTCTGGGCGGTCGACAACGGACAAGGCCGTATCTGGAAGCTCGAGGCGCATGCCGACGGCTCGGTCGAGAAGGTCGACGGCTGGGATGCGGGCAAGCGTGTGCGCTTCCAGAAGGACGCCGCGAACCCGGGCGCCGCGGGCCCCGACACCGAAGGCATCACGGTCGACGGAGACGGCTTCGTCTACGTGGCGTCCGAACGCGACAACAGCGCCAAGGGCGTGAACCAGAACGTGGTGCTGAAGGTCGACCCCGAGGCCTCGGACGGCGATCTCGTCGCCCAGCAGGAATGGGATCTGACCGCGTTGCTTCCTGCCGTCGGGGCGAACCTCGGCATGGAGGCCGTGCAGTGGGTGCCGGATGCCGCGCTCGCCGGAAAGCTCTTCGACGACAGGACGGGTGCGGCGTACGACCCGAAGGACTATGCCGGACACGGTGACGGGCTGTTCTTCGTCGCGGTCGAGGACAACGGTCACGTCTACGCATTCGCCCTCGGGGCCGACGGCTCCGCGACGCTCGTGTCGGAGATCGCTCCCGGTCTCACCGGAGTCATGGCGCTCGACTACGACACCGTGCGCAACACCCTGTGGGCCGTGTGCGACGACGGCTGCCAGGGCCGCTCCGCCGAGATCACGCTGAACGGCACCGGGCAGCCGAGCCTCGTTCACTACGCCCGCCCTGCCGGGATGCCCGACATCAACAACGAGGGCTTCGCGACCGCGCCGGCCTCGCTGTCGGTCGATGGACAGCGCCCGGTGTGGTGGTTCGCCGACGGGTTCGCCTCCGAGGCGCTGCGCACGGGAACGCTGCCGGGAGTCGACGACGGCACCCCCGGCGGCGAGACCCCGCCGCTCCCCGGCACCGGCCTCGTCGACGACAATCGCCACGGTCTGACGGTGGACCCGTCGGTCGCGACCCGCGGGCAGAAGGTCACGATCACGGTCGGGGCCGGCGGCGCGGGAACGGACGTGTCGGTGTGGATGTACTCCGACCCGACGCGGATCGCGTCGGGGACGCTCACGGACGCGGGCACCATCTCGGTGACCGTCCCGGCGGACGCTCCGCTCGGCGCGCACAGGATCGCGGTGTTCGACGCGAGCGGCGCGCTCCTCGGTTGGGCAGACCTCCGCGTCGCGGCGGGTAACGGGGCCGGTGCCGGTGCCGGTGCCGGTGCCG
>NZ_DFQP01000030.1:11741-21101 GCF_002377845.1 Microbacterium sp. UBA3486 | reverse complement strand
CGCCGGAGAGCGCGCTCGGACGCCGGTCGGCGAGCTCCGGGGCGAGGTCGACCTCGGCGAGGAGTCGGGCGATGCCCGCAGCCCGCTGAGCGCGAGGCACCCCGCCCGCTTCCAGCGCCTCTCGCAACGAACGGCCGATCGTCCATCGCGGGTCGAACGCTCCGAGCGGATTCTGGTGCACGAGCTGCACCCGGCGCTGCGATGTCCACCGCAGGTTACCGGCGTCCGGAGCGTCGACTCCGACGATCATGCGCGCCAGCGTCGTCTTGCCGGACCCCGACTCCCCGACGATGCCGAGCGTCCGTCCGTCTTTCAGGGCGAAGGAGGCATCGACGACCGCGGGCACGGCATCGAAGCTCCTGGAGACCTCGTCGGCGATCAGCAGCGCCGAGGAATCGGCAGGAGCTGAGGCCCGTGGTTCGTGGATCGTCGCCGCGATGAGCCGCTTCGTGTAGTCGTGCTGAGGGCTCTCCAGGACCGCGGCCACGGGGCCGGACTCCACCACGATCCCGTCCTTCATCACCAGGACGCGGTCGGCGATCCGTCGGACGGCCGCGAAGTCGTGGCTGATGAATACCAGCGCGGTGCCTGCATCGACGATCTCGCGCAGCAGACCGAGGATCCGTGCCTGCACGGTCGCGTCGAGAGCGGTCGTCGGCTCGTCCGCCACCAGCACGGCGGGATCCGCGGCGAGCGCGGAGGCGATGAGTGCTCGCTGTCGGAGTCCGCCGGAGAGCTCGTGCGGGTGCTGTCGGGAGCGGCGTTCGGGGTCGGGCATCCATACCCGTGCCAGGAGCTCCCGCACCCGCTCCGCCCGCGCCGCCCGTCCTCGGACGATCTGGTGCAAGAGCAGCGGCTCGGCGACCTCCGCCGCGATCCGTCGCAGGGGATCGAGCGAGACCAGGGCGTCCTGAGAGACGAGCGCGATCCCGGCCCCGCGCAGCTCGCGCCACGCGCGCTCGGACAGCCCGGCCGCATCCGTCCCGTCCACGACCAGCCCGTCCAGCGAGACGTCGGCGTCCGTGGGAGTCAGTCCCAGCAGCGCACGAGCCGAGAGCGACTTGCCGGCGCCGGACTCCCCCACGATCGCGATGCACTCTCCGCGGTCGACGGCGAAGGACACGTCATCGACGACCGGGTTCCCGTCGAATGCGATCCGCAGCCCGCGCACTTCCAGGGCGACGCTCATGCGATCCTCCCGTCTCCGCGAGCGCGCAGGATACGCCCCACGACGGTCGCCGCCACCACGGTGAGCGTGATCGCGATGCCGGGGAACAGCGAGATCCACCAGGCCTGCCCGAGGACGTTGCGCCCACCGGCGAGCATCAGTCCCCACTCGGGAGTCGGCTCCGACGGGCCGAGCCCCAGGAAGCTGAGCCCGGCCGCTGCCAGGATGCTGGAGCCGATGCCGATGGTGGCGAGCACGCTCAGCGCGCCGAGGACTCCCGGAACCACGTGCCGGGTGAATGCGCGCATCCGTGGCACCCCGAGGATGCGCGCCGCCTCGACGTGCTCGGCGACGCGGAGAGTCTGCGTCTGCACTCGGGCCAGCCGGACGTAGACGGGCACGGCGGCCAGCGTCACCGCGATCGCGATGTTCACCGGTCCCGGGCCCAGCACGGCGACGACGACGAGTGC
Organism: Microbacterium sp. UBA3486; assembly: GCF_002377845.1. NCBI lineage: Bacteria > Bacillati > Actinomycetota > Actinomycetes > Micrococcales > Microbacteriaceae > Microbacterium > Microbacterium sp. UBA3486. The sequence goes on along the minus strand of NZ_DFQP01000030.1, from coordinate 19,463 downwards.
GACGAGAAACTCGGGGAAAGCCATCAGCACGTCGTTCACCCGCATCACCGTGATGTCGACGCCCCTCGGCGCGACCCCGGCGAGCGCGCCGATGACGAGTCCGCCGACGAGCGCCACCCCGGTGGCGAGGAGCCCGATGCCCAGCGAGCGCGCCGCACCGTAGACGACCCGCGAGTACACGTCGCGTCCGCTCTGGTCGGTGCCGAACAGATGCTCGGCACTCGGCGGAAGCAGGGCGGCGCGTACATCCGTCTGCAGCGGATCGTGTGTGGCGAGGACACCGGGCCAGAGCGCCGCGAACGCGATCACCGCGAGGACCAGGATCGCGACCCACAGCAGCATCCGCTGCGCGCGCCTCATCGGACACCTCCCGATCGCGAAGCCCTGATGCGCGGGTCGATCAGCGGATGGACGAGTTCGACGACGAGGTTCACCGCCACGAAGACCAGGGCGCTCAGGAGGATGATCCCCGTGATCACCGGAAGGTCGCGGTCGCTGATCGCGGCGAGTGTGACCCGACCGAGGCCAGGACGGGCGAACACCGTCTCCACGAGCACCGCCCCACCGAGGACGGATCCGGTCAGGTAGGCGGCGAGCGTGACAGCAGAGGCGGCGCCGTGTCGAAGCCCATGCCGCAGCGTGAACCACGAGGGACTGGCCCCACGAGCCCGCACCGTCTCGGCGAAGGGCATCCGCTCCGCCTGCATCAGCCCGTCGCGCAGCACTTGGCTGAGCAGCGCCGCCACCGGAAGCGCGAGCGTGATCGCCGGCAGCACGATCGTGGCGGGGTTGCGAGCACCCGACACCGGGAACCAGCCCAGACCGAACGCGAAGACGCTCAGCAGGACGAGCCCGATCCAGAAGACCGGGGAGGAGAGCACCACCAGCTCGACCGCCGCCGCGACCGTCCGACCCGCCTTGCCGCGAACGAGCACCGCCACGGACAGCGCGAGCACCAGGGCGATCACGAGCGCGAGCACCGAAAGCTGGACGGTCGCACCGAGTTGACGCCCGATCACCTCGGTCACGGGCATCCGCAGCTGGTACGACTCTCCCAGGTCTCCCCGAGCGAGCTGACCGATGAAACGGAGGTACTGCTCGAACGGCGGGCGATCGAGCCCGAGATCGGCTCTGATGCCTTCTTTGACCGCCTCGCTCACCTGCGCCTGGGGCCCCAGCATCACCGATACCGGATCCCCCGGGATCACCCGGAAGGCGAGGAAGGCAACGGTCGCCGCGCCCCAGAGGACTATCACGACGGACGCGGCGAGGCCGGCGATACGGACGAGAGCAGCCCTCACCACCCGTGCCCTCCGCTCAGCCGGCGGCTCAGCCGACGGTCACATCGTAGAACAGCGGTCGACCGTACAGGTCGTACTGCAGCCCCTCGACGCGATCGCCGACGGCGGTGATCGCCGACGGGCTGTAGAGCGGCACGATCGCCGTATACGTCGCGTTCCACTGCTGCAGCTGGGTGTAGAGCTCGTTGCGCTCGTCCTGGTCGCTGGTCGCGACGGCCTTCTCCAGCAATGCGTCGATCTCGGGATCGCTCACCTGCGACGCGTTCTGGAACCCGTCGGTGTGCAGGTGGCTGCGCAGCAGGTCGGGGTCGACGCCGGAGAAGCCCCAGTCCGTCAGATCGAAGGTCTTCGGCTCGTACTGCTCGTTGTAGGCCCCGGGTTCGAGCACCTCGCGCTGGACCTCGAACCCGATCTCCTTGAGGTCGGACTGGATCGCGTTCGCGAGAGCGGCGCGGTCATCCGGGACGGGAGTCCAGGCGATCCATCGCACCGAGAGCCGCTTGCCGTCCTTCGTACGGATGCCGTCGGCGTCGCGTGCGGTCCATCCCGCCTCGTCGAGGAGCGCGTTCGCGGCGTCCTGGTCGAACGGCCAGCTGCCCTCGAGCGACGCGTCGTAGCCCGGGGTCGTCGAGCCGAGGATGCTCCATGCGCGCGGGAACTGGCCGAAGTAGATCTCCTCCACCGCCGCGTCGATGTCGATGCCGCGCGCGAAGGCCTGACGCACCTTCTCGTCCGCGAACACCCCGTACTTCTCGTTCAGGTACAGCGAGTACGGCAGACCCGGATACTCGATCGAATCGACCGTGATGCCGTCGCCGAGATCCTTCGCGAGGTTCGGCGGGATGTTGCTGGCCAGGTCGGCCTCCCCGCTCGTCACCACGCCCGTGCGGACCGAGGCCTCCGGCTGGATCTCCACACGCAGCGTCTCGAACTTCGGGGCCTTCGCATCATGCGGACCCCACGCGTAGTCGTCGTTGCGGGTGTACACGATCTCCTGGTCCGGCGTGTACTCGGTGAGCTCGAACGGACCGGTACCGACGGTGACGTCGGGTCCCCCCGCCTTGAGCTTGTCCGCGGACTTCGCGAGGACGGCCGGCGAGTAGAAGCCGAGCTGCGGCGTGCTCGCCGCCTGCAGGAACGGTGCGTACGGCTGCGTGAAGGTCACCGTGACCGTGTAGTCGTCGACGACTTCGGTGCCCTCGTAGAAGTCGGCGCCGAGCATGCTGGCCGCCTGCGCGGATGCCGTCTCCGGATCGACGATGCGGTCGAAGTTCGCCTTGACCGCGGCGGCGTCGAACTTCTCGCCGTCGGTGAAGGTCACGTCGTCACGGAGCACGAAAGTGTACTCCGTGCTGTCCGGCGAGACCTCCCAGCTCTTCGCGAGCCACGGGCTGAACGTTCCATCCGCCTCCTGGAACACCAGCGAGTCGAGCACCGCCCGCTGCACCATGCCGGAGACGTCGAGCTGGCTCACCTGCGGGTCCATGTGCCCGGCCGAGAGGTTCGCGCCCTCGATGGACCACACGAGCTCTCCGCCCTCGCCGTCCGAGCCGGGAGCCGCGCATGCGCTGAGCACCAGCGCAGTGGCAGCGGCGAGCGCCGCGAAGGGCAGGAGACGACGCACAGGTCTTGCGGGCATGACGGTTCCTCTGGACGAACGGGTCGGGACATCCCATCCTACGGCCGATTGTTGGACGGGGTCGATCTGCGACGGCCTGCCGATGCCCCGATGCTCGGTAGACTGTTCGGCACAACCCACACTCAGGCACGCTCACACAGTGCCGCATACATCGCTCGAGGAGACCTTCATGCCTGCTTCCGAACCGTCGCAGAACCAGATTCCCGACAAGCCCGCACTCGAAGGCCTCGAAGCGAAGTGGGACGCCGCCTGGGCCGAGCAGGGCACGTACCTGTTCGACCGTCTTCGCGCGGCGCAGTCCGGCCGCGAGGGCGTGTACTCGATCGACACCCCGCCTCCGACGGCATCGGGCAGCCTGCACATCGGGCACGTGTTCTCCTACACGCACACCGATGTGAAGGCCCGGTTCGAGCGCATGCGCGGAAAGACCGTGTTCTACCCGATGGGTTGGGACGACAACGGCCTGCCGACCGAGCGACGGGTGCAGAACTACTACGGCGTGCGGTGCGACCCCTCGCTCCCGTACACCCCCGATTTCACTCCTCCCTTCGAGGGCGGCGACAACAAGTCGAGCCGCGCGGCCGACCAGCAGCCCATCAGCCGCCGCAACTTCATCGAGCTCTGCGAGCGCCTCACCATCGAGGACGAGAAGCAGTTCGAGGCGCTGTTCCGCCAGCTCGGACTGAGCGTGGACTGGACGCAGACCTACCGCACCATCTCCGACGACACCATCCGACAGAGCCAGCTCGCTTTCCTGCGCAACATCGAGCGCGGCGAGGCCTACCAGGCGCTGGCTCCGACCCTGTGGGACATCGACTTCCGCTCCGCCATCGCGCAGGCCGAGCTCGAGGACCGCGACCAGCAGGCGGCGTATCACACGATCGAGTTCCCGTTCGCGGACGGCTCGGGATCGATCGCGATCGACACCACCCGCCCGGAACTGCTCCCCGCGTGCATCGCGATCGTGACGCATCCGGAGGGGCCGCACAAGCACCTCATCGGCACCAAGGTGAAGACCCCCTTCTTCGGCGCCGAGATCGAGATCCACGGCCACCACCTCGCCCAGCCCGACAAGGGCACGGGAGCGGCGATGGTCTGCACCTTCGGCGATGTGACCGACATCATCTGGTGGCGCGAGCTGCGCACCACCGAAAACGAGTCCCTGCCGAACATGACCACGATCGGTCTGGACGGGCGATTCCTGCCCGAGGCTCCGGCGTCCGTCGAGAATCCCGAGGCCGCGACCTGGTACGCCGAGGAGATCGCGGGCAAGACCGTCTTCAGCGCGCGCAAGGCCATCGTCGAGAAGCTGCAGGCGACCGGCGACATGACCGCGGTCGGCAAGCCCTTCAACCACGCCGTGAAGTTCTTCGAGAAGGGAGACCGTCCGCTCGAGATCGTCTCCACGCGCCAGTGGTACATCCGCAACGGTGCCCGCGACGGCGAACTGCGCGACAAGCTCATCGCCCACGGCGAGGAACTCTCCTGGCACCCCGAATTCATGCGCGTGCGCTACGAGAACTGGGTGGGCGGTCTCACGGGCGACTGGCTCGTGTCGCGTCAGCGCTTCTTCGGTGTGCCGATCCCCCTCTGGTACGCCCTCGACGAGAACGGCGAGCGCGATTATGACCGCGTGCTCACCCCGGATGCGGCGTCGCTCCCGATCGATCCGACCACCGACGTGCCCGCCGGGTACACCGTGGACCAGCGCGGCGTACCGGGTGGCTTCGACGCGGAGGCCGACATCCTCGACACCTGGGCGACCTCGTCCCTCACACCGCAGCTCGCGGGCGGCTGGCAACGTGATGAGGAGCTGTGGCAGCTCACCGCTCCGTTCGACCTGCGCCCGCAGGGCCAGGACATCATCCGCACCTGGCTGTTCTCCACCATGCTGCGTTCGACGCTCGAAGACGACAGGACGCCGTGGCGCAACGCCGCGATCTCGGGCTTCATCGTCGACCCCGACCGCAAGAAGATGTCGAAGTCGAAGGGCAACGTGGTCACCCCGGCCGACGTGCTCGAGGCCCACGGCTCGGACGCGGTGCGCTACTGGGCCGCATCGAGCCGCCTCGGCATGGACGCCGCATTCGATCCGCAGAACCCGACGCAGGTCAAGATCGGTCGTCGTCTGGCCATCAAGGTGCTCAACGCCGCCAAGTTCGTGCTGTCGTTCCCCGTGCCCGACGGCGCACAGGTCACGCACGCCCTCGATGCGTCGATGCTGACAGCCCTCGACGGCGTCGTGGTCGAGGCGACCAAGGCGTTCGAGCGGTATGACGCCGCTCGTGCTCTGGAGCTCACCGAGGCCTTCTTCTGGACGTTCTGCGACGACTACCTCGAGCTCGTGAAGGAACGCGCCTACAACCAGGCCGATGTGGGGCAGGCATCCGCGGCGCTCTCGCTGCGTCTGGCCCTGTCGACGCTGCTGCGCCTGCTGGCTCCCGTGCTGTCCTTCGCGGCAGAGGAGTCGTGGTCCTGGTTCGAGGAAGGGTCGGTGCACACCGCCGCGTGGCCGACGCCTCTCGGTATCGACGGTGACCCGGCCGTGCTCGCCGCGGCCAGCGAGGCGCTGATCGGCATCCGTCGCGCGAAGACCGAGGCGAAGGCCTCGCAGAAGACTCCGGTCTCACGTGCGGCGATCGCCGCCCCCGCAGCGAAGCTCGATGCCCTCCGTGCCGCAGCCGATGACCTCCGCGCCGTCGGCCGCATCGCCGAGCTCGAGTTCACCGAGGCCGAGGCGTTCGCGGTCACTGCGATCGAGCTCGCCCCGGTCGAGGCCTCCTGATGCAGCTGGGCACGCGCTGGGCGGCCGGGTCCGAGGCTCCGGCCTCCGTCCCGGCATCCCTCCGGCCGGCGATCGCCGAGGTCGAGTCCCGGGGCCTCATGGGCCACTGGACGCTCACGTGGCTGGAGGGTCGCGCGATCGCGGAGCTCGACGCGGGCTGGGAGGTCTTCCAGACCGCGACCGGCGAGATCGTCGCCCGTCCCTTCCAGGACTGAGTCCCGGCCGGGACCGCGCTACGCGTCAGCGCCGCGTCAGGCCGAGCTGTGCGAGTGCGTGATCGACGGCGCGCGGATCCTGCCTGCGGGTCTGCTGCTCGCGCAGCAGGTCGAGGGCGATCTCACGTCGCTCGGCACGTCGGGAGATGCGGTGCTCGACGTACGCGGTGAGATGGTCGGCGAGTCGCAGCAGCCCGCGTTCGGTCTGCGTCGGAGCCACCAGGTGAAGCGTCGCGCTGGTCATGATTCCTCCAGGATGTCGTCGCCGGATCCGTGCGTCGCGTGCTGCGGCGTCGGCAGGTCGAAGAGTTCGGTGCGGAGCGAGACGCGTCGCACATCGGGTCCGGTCTGGCCCCGGTAGCGCTCGATGGCCCTCTCCACGATGGTCTCGAGCTCCTCGCGGAGCGACATGGCCTGCTCCGGCGTCATATCGAGGTGCGTGGTGATGGTGATCCCCACATCGCGCCACGCCTCCGGGACCTCGGACTGGGGTCGGTTGAGGTACGACATCAAGGTCTCGTGCCGCAGACGGAAGAACTCAGACGTCACGATCTGGGCAGCCGCCCGATTCGACGGCGAAGTCATCTCGTCAGGACCGGGCACGTCGATGCGCCCCTTGGGGCGTTCCCACCACCGCTCACGCGCCGTGCCCCGCCCCTCGACTTCGCGGATGAGATCGTGAGCAGCCAACGCGCGGAGGTGATAGCTGGTCGACCCCGATGTCTCCCCTACGAGTGCAGCGAGCGAACTGGCGGTCTGCGGACCGCGCGCGGCGAGGATGTCGAAGATCTTCACCCGGAGCGGGTGCGCCAGCGCCTTCAGGGCGCTGGCATCGAGAGTCCTGACCTGCGTCTCGTTCGTCATGCATGCAAAGATACCCTTGCAAAGATTTCTTTGCAAGGCTTTCTTTGCAACTAGCCCCGGTTCTGTCGCAGGGTCAGGTGCAGGGCCCGTCGCAGGGTCAGTTGCAGGGTCAGTCGACGACAGCGCGCGCGGCGACGAAGGCCTCCACGCAGCGCTCGACCTGCTCGGGTGTGTGAGCCGCCGACAACTGCACGCGGATCCGCGCCAGCCCGCGCGGCACGACGGGGAAGCTGAATGCGGTCACGTACACGCCGCGCTCCTGCATCTCCCTGGCGATCCTCGCCGTCTTCGCCGCATCGCCGAACATGACGGGCACGATGGGGTGCTCCCCGGGGAGCAGGTCGAATCCCTCGGCGGTCATGCGCTCGCGGAACAGGGAGGCATTGCGGCGCAGACGCGCACGAAGGTCGGCGGACCCCTCGACGAGATCGAGGGCGGTCAGGGTTCCGGCCACGATCGCGGGAGCGAGTGTGTTCGAGAACAGATAGGGACGAGAGCGCTGACGCAGCAGGGCCACGATCTCGGCGTGCGAGGCGACGTACCCGCCCGATGCACCGCCCAGCGCCTTGCCGAACGTCCCGGTGTAGATGTCGACGCGATCGGCGACCCCGCACAGCTCCGGCGTCCCCCGACCGTTCTCCCCCACGAAGCCGACGGCATGCGAGTCGTCGACGAAGACCAGTGCGTCATAGCGCTCGGCCAAGTCGCAGATCTCGGCGAGCGGCGCGATGTACCCATCCATCGAGAACACGCCGTCCGTCACGATCACCCGGAATCGGGCCTTTTCCGCCGCCTTCAGCTGCTCTTCGAGATCGCTCATGTCGCGGTTTCGATAGCGAAGCCTCTGCGCCTTCGAGAGCCGGATCCCGTCGATGATCGACGCATGGTTCAGCTCGTCCGAGACGATGGCGTCCTCGG
>NZ_DFQP01000030.1:228-11623 GCF_002377845.1 Microbacterium sp. UBA3486 | reverse complement strand
TAGTTGTTGGCGCAGAAGTTCAGCACCTCTGCGCCATCGGCGGTGATCTCCGCGTTCTGGGGGCCGCGGATGCCGCGCTCATGCTTGGTGAGCCCGGCCTCTTCGATGCCCGCCAGCTCATCCGACACATGCTTCTGAAAAGTCCCGTACATCACAGCTCCGTCCAATCGAGGATGATCTTGCCTGTTCCCGCAGACTCGGCCGCGGCGAATCCGCGTTCCCAGTCGCGAACGGGGACGACCTCCGCGATCACGCGGCCGATGGCGTCCCGCAGGGTCGCGCTGGTCTGCAGCATCGCCCCCATCGCGTTCCACGTCTCGAACATCTCGCGCCCGTAGATGCCCTTGACGGTGAGCATGTGGGTCACGAGCTTGCCCCAGTCGATGCCGAACCCCGCGCTCGGCAGACCCAGCATCGCGATGCGGCCGCCGTGGTTCATGTTGTCGATCATGGCGGGCAACGCCGACGGCGCACCGCTCATCTCGAATCCGATGTCGAAGCCCTCCCGCATGCCGAGCGCCTGTTGCGCATCGCGGATGTCGCGGACCGAGACATCGACGACCTCGTCGGCGCCCATCCTGCGGGCCATCTCCAGACGCGGCGCGCTGACATCCGTCGCGGTGATGAATCGGGCCCCCGCATGTCGGGCGACGGCGATCGCCATCAGCCCGATGGGTCCGCAGCCGGTGACGAGCACGTCCTCTCCGACGAGTGGGTAGGTGAGCGCTGTGTGCACGGCATTGCCGAGGGGATCGAAGATCGCCCCCAGCTCGGGAGTCACTTCCGAGTGATGGACCCAGACGTTCGGCGCGGGCAGCACGAGGAACTCCGCGAAGGCGCCGTCGCGCTGCAGACCGAGACCGATCGTGCGGATGCACATCTGGCGGCGACCCGCTCGACAGTTGCGACAGGTGCCGCAGACGATGTGTCCCTCGCCGGAGACCCGATCGCCGACCGCGATGTCGCGTACGCCAGGGCCGACCTCCACGACCTCCCCGTAGAACTCGTGACCGGGGATCAGCGGTGCGGCGATCGCGGACGCCGCCCAGTCGTCCCAGCGGAGGATGTGCAGATCGGTGCCGCAGATCCCCGTGCGGAGCACGCGGATGACGACGTCATCGGTGCCGGCGGCCGGGTCAGGGCGCTCGACGAGCTCGAGTCCCGCACCGGGTGCGGCTTTGAACAGTGCCTTCATGATCTCGATCACACCGCACCTGACGTTGTAGAACAACCGGCATCGTCTGCACTATCGATGTAGAGAAACTACACTGTCGTCGTGGAACTCCATCAACTGCAGATCCTGAGGGAGCTCGGCGCCCTCGGCAGCGTGACCGCCGTGGCCGACGCGCTCAGAGTCACTCCGTCTGCGGTGTCCCAGCAACTGGCAGCCCTGCAGAGGGGTGTTCCGACACCGCTGACGCGCCGGATCGGCAGGACCCTCGCCCTCACGCCCGCCGGTGAAGTGCTGGCGACGGCCGGCGCCGAGGCGATCGACGCGATGGCCGCAGCACGGCATGCCCTCGACGAGTTCGAGGGAGCCGCGACGGGAGTCGTGAGCATCAGCGGATTCCACAGTGTCGGGCAGGCGCTGTTCGGCGCACTGGTGCGGGTACTGGCGTCCGCAGAGGATGCGCCGACGGTCCAGCTCACCGACGAGGATGTCGCGCAGAGCGAGTTCCCCGCGCTCACTGCCCGCTACGACCTCGTGCTCGCGCACCGCATGGAGCACTCCGACCCCTGGCCCACGCAAGGTGTGCGCAGTCTCACCCTCATACGTGAGCCCCTCGATGTCGCGGTCTCGATCTCCCACCCTCTCGCCGGCCGCGCCAGCCTCACTCCGGCCGACGTCGCGGGACAGAGATGGGTCACCAGTCGCATCGGCTACTCCCCCGACGACGTCCTTCGTGCGGTGTCGGCCGTAGCCCACCATCCTGTCGACATCCAGCACCGCATCAACGACTACGGCGCGGTGTCGGCGGTCGTGGCGGCAGGTGGGGTGATCGGAATGCTGCCGCGCTTCACCTCACGGAGCGTCGACGATCGCGAGATCGTGCGGATCCCGCTCGAGGGGGTGAGCACGCACCGGATGATCGACCTGCTCGCCCGCCCGGAGACCCTGCGTCGTCGATCGGTCCGCGTGGTGGTGGAAGCGCTGCGCGGAGTGATGACGCGCCTGAGCGAGGACGGTTCCTGAGCCTGGACAGCCGGGGTGGATAGGCTCGGAAGATGACCGACGCCACGAATCCGCTGCTGCAGCCGTCGACGCTCCCCTACGGCCTCCCGGACTACGGCGCGATCCGGCCCGAGCACTACCTCCCCGCGTTCCAGGCCGGTTTCGAGGAGCAGCGTCGCGAGATCGCGCGCATCACCATGGTGCGCTCGATGCCGACGTTCGAGAACACGCTTGAGGCGCTGGAACGATCCGGCGAGCTCCTCGACCGCGTGGCGCACACCTTCTATACCGTGAGTTCGGCCGATGCGACGCCCGAGATCCAGGCGATCGATGAGCAGCTGGCACCGCTCATGGCCGCGCATCAGGACGCGATCACACTCGACAGCCAGCTCTACTGGCGGGTGCAGCACGTGTACGACCAGCGTGACTCCCTGGATCTCGACCCTGAGCAGCGCTACCTGGTGGAGCGCCACCACCGCGAGATGACCCACGCGGGTGCGGGTCTCGACGACGAGGCCAAGGCGCACCTGACCGCGCTGAACCAGAAGCTCTCGACGCTGACGAACACGTTCGAACGCAACCTCCTGAACGACACCAACGACCTCGCCGTGGTCTTCGACACCGCCGACGAGCTCGACGGGCTGAGCGCGGGAGAGCTGTCCGCTGCCGCGCGCGCGGCAGCGGACAGGGGCCTCGACGGCAGGTACCTGATCACCCTGCCGCTCTTCACCGGGCATCCGGCACTGGCACAGCTGCGCGTACGGGAGTCGAGGCGGCGCATCATGGCCGCCTCACTCGCGCGCGGATCCCGGGACAATGCCAACGACAACCGAGGGGTGCTCCTCGAGATCGTGCGGCTGCGGGCGGAACGCGCCGCACTGCTCGGCTACGACTCGCACGCCGCCTACATCACCGCCGACGAGACCGCTGGAACTCCGGATGCCGTCGAAGAGATGCTCCGTCGCCTCGCAGCCCCGTCCGCGCGCAACGCCCGTGCCGAGCGCGCGGCACTCCAGGCGATCGTCGACGAGACCGAGGCAGTACCCTTCCCGGTCGAGGCACACGACTGGGCTTACTACACCGAACGAGTGCGCACAGCCAGGTACGACATCGACTCCAGTGCGCTGCGCCCCTGGTTCGAGGCAGAGCGCGTCCTGCAGGAAGGTGTCTTCTTCGCGGCGACCCGACTCTACGGCGTCACCTTCTCCGAGCGACACGACCTCGCCGCGTACCATCCCGGCGCACGCGTCTTCGAGGTGCGCGATGAGGACGGCACCGCGGTCGGCCTGTACGTGCTCGATCTGTACACCCGGGACTCGAAGCGCGGCGGCGCGTGGATGAACGCGATCGTGAGCCAATCGCGCCTGCGCGGCACGGCTCCCGTCGTCGTCAACAACCTGAACGTGCCGCTTCCGGGAGACGGCGAGCCGACGTTGCTGACTGTCGATGAGGTGACCACGCTGTTCCACGAGTTCGGGCATGCGCTGCACGGACTCTTCGCGACCGTGACCTACCCCCACTTCGCCGGAACGAATGTGTTCCGCGACTTCGTCGAGTTCCCGAGCCAGGTCAACGAGATGTGGATCCTGTGGCCTGAGGTGCTCGACAACTACGCACGTCACCACGAGACCGGTGCGCCGCTCGACCCCGCGATCGTGGAGCGCCTGCGAGCGACCGAGACGTTCGACCAGGGCCATGCCACCAGCGAGTATCTGGCGGCGGCCTGGTTGGATCAGGCCTGGCATCGCCTCGGCACCGACGTGCAGGTCACCGACGTCGCCGCGTTCGAGGCCGCCGCATTGGCAGACATCGGCCTGGACGACCCGGCCGTCCCGACACGGTATTCGTCGACCTCCTTCGCCCACGTCTTCTCCGGCGGGTACAGCGCGGGCTACTACTCGTACATCTGGAGCGAGGTGCTCGACGCCGACACGGTCGAGTGGTTCCGCACGAACGGCGGCCTCACCCGGGGCAACGGCGAACGGTTCCGTCGGCGCCTGCTCGGGGTGGGCGGCTCGAAGGATCCGCTTGACGCCTACCGCGACTTCCGCGGCCGCGATGCCGAGATCGAACCGCTCCTGAAGCGCCGTGGACTGGACCGCTGAGTCGTGAGACTCTGAGCGCATGAACCCCTTCCCTGAGTCCCCGTTCGGTCCGGCGGACCGCCTCGACATCGATGCCGTCCCCCTCGCGGTGATCCGCCACAACGGCATCCGTCTGGGCGACATCCAAGAGGCCTTCGACGCCGGCTACTCGGCGATCGCGCTCACCTTCGCCGGAGGCGTGCTGATCCCGACCGGCCCCGCGCTCGCGATCTATCACGGAGATCCGATGGACGTCTTCGATCTCGAGCTCGGCTTCCCCGTGCAGACTCCCCCGGAGAACCCGATCCCCACGGCCAGCGGGCGCGTCATCGTCGCCTCGATGCTGCCCGCGGGGCCCGCGGTCGCGACGACCCTGTTCGGCTCGTACGAGGAGCTCGGCGGCGCCTGGGGTGGTCTCGTTGAGCGTGCAGGCGCTCAGGCGCTCCGTCCCTGCGGCGTCTGGATCGAGATCTACGTGTCCGACCCGAGCACCACCCCGTCAGAGCTGCGCACCGATCTCGTCATGCCGACCGCCTGAGGTCATCAGACGTCTACGGCGGCGGGACTCACCGTCCGATCTGCTCCATGGCCTTGTACCAGGTGAGCTGGTGGTAGCTCTGCGAGAGGCGGTCGCCGAGTCCGTCCAGTGACAGCACGTGCACCGCGATCGACTCGCTGTCGTCGAGCGACTGCTCTGCGATGCGCGTGCATCCGCGGGCGAGGAAGTGATGCACGCGGTTGGTGTGGTTGCCGAAGTTCGCCCACGTCGCACCGAGGTCGACGAGCTCATCTGCCACGAAGCCCGTCTCCTCCAGGAGTTCGCGGGCGGCCGCGTCCTCCGGAGCCTCGCCAGGCGCTACTCCCCCGCCGATCGTGCCGAGCGCCACGACGCGGGCACCGTGCCGATACTCCTCCACCAGGATGGCATCGTCGTTCCGGTCGAGGGCGAGGACCGAGATCCAGTCGCCGCACTCCAGCACGTAGTACGGGGCTATCGAGCGCCCGCTCACGTCTTCGCAGCTGTCCGCATGCAGTCGGATCCATCGGTCGGCGACGACTGTGTTCCTCGCCACCGTCTTCCAGGGAACCGGGTCCGCGCTCATGCGCTCTTGCGCTTGCGCTCCATCACGATCGTGGGCGGTGCGCCTTCGTCGACGGCTGCACGGGTGACGATGACCTTGGCGACGTCTTCCGCCGAGGGGATCTCGAACATGATGGGTCCGAGCACGTCCTCCAGGATCGCCCGGAGTCCACGGGCACCGGTCTTGCGTTCGACGGCCAGGTCGGCGATGGATCGCAGCGCATCTTCTTCGAACTCGAGCTGCACGCCGTCGATCTCGAACATGCGCTGGTACTGCTTCACCAGTGCATTGCGCGGCCCGGTGAGGATGTCGATCAGTGCATCCTGGTCGAGCGGCGACACATTGGTGACGACCGGCAGACGGCCGATGAACTCGGGGATCAGCCCGAACTTGTGCAGGTCTTCCGGGAGCACCTCGCTGAACAGGTCGAGGTCCTTGCCCTTGTCGTGCAGCGGGGCACCGAAGCCGATGCCGTGCTTGCCGACGCGCGCCGAGACGATGTCTTCGAGACCGGCGAAGGCCCCGGCGACGATGAACAGCACGTTCGACGTATCGATCTGCAGGAACTCCTGATGCGGGTGCTTGCGACCGCCCTGCGGAGGGACCGAGGCGACCGTGCCCTCGATGATCTTCAGGAGGGCCTGCTGCACACCCTCGCCCGAGACGTCGCGGGTGATCGACGGGTTCTCGGCCTTACGGGCGATCTTGTCGACCTCGTCGATGTAGATGATGCCCTGCTCGGCGCGCTTGACGTCGTAGTCCGCGGCCTGGATGAGCTTGAGGAGGATGTTCTCGACGTCTTCTCCGACGTAGCCGGCCTCGGTCAGCGCCGTGGCGTCGGCGACGGCGAAGGGGACGTTGAGGCGCTTCGCGAGCGTCTGCGCGAGGTAGGTCTTGCCGCAGCCGGTCGGCCCGATGAGCAGGATGTTGCTCTTGGCGATCTCGACCTCTTCGGCCTTCTGCTCGGCCGTCTGCAGGGTGCCGTGTGCCCGCACCCGCTTGTAGTGGTTGTAGACGGCGACGGCGAGAGCGCGCTTGGCGGGCTCCTGCCCGACCACGTACTCCTCGAGGAAGGCGAAGATCTCACGCGGCTTCGGGAGCTCGAACTCGGCGACCCCGTCTGCGGACGACTCGGCCATCCGCTCTTCGATGATCTCGTTGCACAGCTCGACGCACTCGTCGCAGATGTACACGCCGGGGCCGGCGATGAGCTGCTGGACCTGCTTCTGACTCTTTCCGCAGAAAGAGCATTTGAACAGGTCAGCGCTTTCACCGATGCGGGCCATGCGCGTCCTCCTAGGGGGGATCAGAGATCGTTCTTCGAGCCTAACCTCTGCATACGACACCGGGCCGCATTGAGGGCATTCGACATCGGATCGCGAAACGATGAAGGGGCCGGGAGCCTTCAGCTGCCCGGTCGTGGGCGAAGGCTCCCGACCCCCTTCATGAGGTCGTCAGAACGGTCAGACCATGCTCTTGGTGTGCCAGACGGTCTTCACCTCGGTGAAGGCACCGATCCGCTCCGGCGAGGCGACGACGTCTCCCGGGGCGAGCACCCGCTTGAGCGTCTCCGCCGCGGCGATCTGCATGTCGACCCAGTCGAGAGCGCCGGCTCCGGCCAGGTCGAGAGCGTTCACGTCCTGGTGCGAAGCCAGCCACGGAGCGATCTCCGCAGGCGAACCCGTCAGCACGTTCACGACTCCGCCCGGGACGTCGCTGGTGGCGAGGACCTCGGCGAGGCTGATGGCCGAGAGCGGGTGCTGCTCGCTCGCGACGACCACAACCGTGTTCCCGGCGACCAGAGCCGGAGCCACGACCGACACCAGACCGAGCAGCGCCGAGTCCTGCGGGGCGACGATCGCCACGACACCGGTCGGCTCTGGCACGGAGATGTTGAAGTACGGCCCCGACACGGGGTTCGCGTTGCCCGCCACCTGTGCGTACTTGTCGCACCATCCGGCGTACCAGACCCAGAGGTCGATAGCTTCGTCGACCTGCGAGGCCGCGGCCGCGGACGACACGCCCTCCTGAGCCGCGATCTCGTCGATGAACTGCGCACGACGCCCCTCCAGCACCTCCGCGACGCGGTACAGGACCTGGCCGCGGTTGTAGGCGGTCGCACCGGACCAGCCCTTGACGGCGGATCGGGCGGCGACCACGGCGTCGCGGGCGTCCTTGCGGGAGCCCTTCGCGGCGTTCGCGAGGAAGGCCCCCTTCGGCGTGCGCACCTCGTACGTGCGGCCGGACTCGCTCCGCGGGAAGGCCCCGCCGATCGCCAGCTTGTACGTCTTCGGAACAGTCAGTCGCTTGCTCATGCTGCGGCTCCCTTGAGGTAGGCGGTGAGACCCTGGCGACCGCCCTCGCGGCCGAATCCGGACTCCTTGTACCCGCCGAACGGGCTCGACGGGTCGAAGCGGTTGAAGGTGTTGGCCCAGATCACGCCGGCACGCAGGCGGTCGGCCACAGCGAGGATGCGCGATCCCTTGTCGGACCAGATCCCGGCGGAGAGACCGTAGGGCGTGTTGTTCGCCTTCGCGATCGCCTCGGCGGGCGTGCGGAAGGTGAGCACCGAGAGCACCGGGCCGAAGACCTCGTCACGGGCAATGCGATGCGATGCCTCGACACCGGTGAAGATGGTGGGTGCGAACCAGAAGCCCTGCTCCGGAATGGCGCAGTCGGCGGTCCAGCGCTCGGCGCCCTCGGCCTCGCCGATGTCGCTGAGCTCGCGGATACGGGCCAGCTGCGCGGCGGAGTTGATCGCACCGATGTCGGTGTTCTTGTCGAGGGGGTCGCCCAGACGCAGGGTCGACAGACGCGTCTTGAGCCTGTCGACGACCTCGTCGTGGATCGACTCCTGCACGAGCAGACGGCTGCCGGCGCAGCACACGTGGCCCTGGTTGAAGAAGATCCCGTTCACGATGCCTTCGACCGCCTGGTCGATGGGGGCGTCGTCGAACACGATGTTCGCCGCTTTCCCGCCGAGCTCCAGCGTCAGCTTCTTGTGGGTGCCTGCCACGGCCCGTGCGATGTCACGGCCGACACCGGTCGAACCGGTGAAGGCGACCTTGTCGACGTCGGGGTGGCGCACGAGGGTGGAACCGGTGGCTCCGGCACCCGTCACGATGTTGACGACACCCGCCGGCAGGTCGGCCTGCTGCAGGATCTCCGCGAAGATCAGCGCCGTGAGGGGCGTGGTCTCTGCAGGCTTGAGCACGACAGTGTTGCCTGCGGCGAGTGCGGGGGCGATCTTCCAGGCCAGCATCAGCAGAGGGAAGTTCCAGGGGATGATCTGACCGGCGACGCCCAGCGCGCGGGGGTCGGCGCCGAGACCCGCATGGTCGAGCTTGTCCGCCCAGCCCGCGTAGTAGAAGAACCAGGAGGCGACGAGCGGCACGTCGACGTCACGGCTCTCCTTGATCGGCTTGCCGTTGTCGAGGCTCTCGGCGACGGCGAGCTCGCGAGCGCGCTCCTGCACGAGGCGGGCGATGCGGAAGAGGTACTTCCCGCGGTCGCGACCGCTCATCTTCGACCAGGTCTTCTCGTAGGCACGACGGGCAGCGGCGACCGCGCGGTCGACATCCTCGTCGCTGGCCGAGGCGATCTCGGCGATGTGCTTCTCCGTCGCCGGCGAGATCGTGTGGAACGGGGTGCCGGATCCGTCGACGAACTCGCCGTCGATGAACAGGCCGTAGCTGTCCTTGAGGTTCAGGATCGCGGTGGACTCCGGTGCGGGAGCGTATTCCAGAAATGACATGTTCGTCTTCCCGTCAGTCGATCGTGACGTAGTCGGGGCCCGAGTAGTGGCCGGAGCTGAGCTTCTGACGCTGCAGGAGCACATCGTTGAGGAGGCTGGATGCGCCGAACCGGAAGAGGTGCGGCTGCAGCCACTCCTCGCCCACTGTCTCGGCGACGGTCACGAGGTACTTCACCGCGTCCTTCGAGGAGCGGATGCCACCGGCCGGCTTCACGCCGATCTTCTCGCCGGTGCCGCGGTGCCAGTCACGCACGGTCTCCAGCATGAGAAGAGTCGTCGGAAGCGTCGCGGCGGGTTGCACCTTTCCGGTCGAGGTCTTGATGAAGTCCCCTCCCGCCAGGATGCCCAGCCACGAGGCGCGCTTGATGTTGTCGTACGTGTTCAGCTCGCCGGTCTCCAGGATCACCTTGAGCGAGGCGTACGAACCGTCCTCGCGGCGGCATGCTTCCTTGACCTGGGCGATCTGGTCGAACACGAGGCCGTAGCGGCCGGAGAGGAACGCCCCACGGTCGATGACCATGTCGATCTCGTCGGCTCCGGCGGCGACCGCCTCAGCGGTGTCGGCGAGCTTGATCGCGAGAGACGAGCGCCCGCTCGGGAACGCCGTGGCCACCGCAGCGACGGAGATCATTCCGTCGTCGGGGTCGCCGTGCAGGCCGCCGAGCGCGGCGACGGCGTCGCCGACCATGTCGCCATAGACGCAGACCGCGGCGACCCGTGGAGTCGAGGGGTCTGCGGCGTCGGGGGTCTTCGCCTTGGCGACGAGCGAGCGCACCTTGCCGCGGGTGTCCGCACCCTCGAGCGTCGTGAGGTCGATCAGCTTGATGATCGTGTCGAGGGCCCACGCCTTCGAGGTGGTCTTGATGGAGCGGGTACCGAGCCCGGCAGCGCGCTGCTCGAGACCGACGGCATCCACACCGGGGAGTCCGTGCAGGAAACGTCGGAGGGTGGCGTCGTCGGGCTCGCCGCCCAGAACGTCCACCGCCGTCCTGCGGCTGAGTTCTTTGGTCGTCACTGTTCCTCCAACAATGCTCGTGCTGTGGTCTCATCGGTCACCAGAACGCCGCACAGGCCGCTGGTGACCACGGTTCGTGCGATGTCGTGCTTGGCGGGGCCCGCCGTGACGAAGATCGCGCGGGCGGCTCCGCGCAGACGATCGAGCGAGACGCCGACCGTTCGCGCATCGAGCTGCGAGTCGACGATGTTCCCCTCGGCGTCGACGTAGCGGCCGAGAACGTCTCCGACAGCGCCGCGACGCGCGAGCTCTTCCACGTCTTCAGCGCTGAGGTAGCCGTTCTCGACGTGCGCGGATGAAGCGTCGCACGGGCCGGCGGTGAACAGGAATGCCTGTGCCTCCGCTGCTTCTTCGAGCACGGCGGCGACGGTGCGGTCGGACTCGATCGCCTGCTTCGTCTCCACACGCTCGAGGATGGCCGGGCTCGGCAGCAGCGAGACCTGGCCAGACGCGCGCTGAGCGATCGTGACAGCGAGGCCTGCCGCCCCGCCGGAGCGCCGATTCAGGCTCACTCCCCCGTTGAGCTGCACGACCGTCACGCCGTTCGCCCATCCGTCCGGGAGCGCCTCGGCGACGGCGCGGAGCGTGCGCCCCCAGCTCACCCCGAGCGTGCGGGGCACCGGCCGCAGTGCGGTCAGGAAGTCGGCCGCGGCCTGCGCCACCCGCTCGAGCGTGCCGTCATCGCCCTCCGGGGCCGGCACGACGACGGCGTCCGTCAGTCCGAACCGGTCGACCAGAAGCCGCTCGAGGCCGAGCCTGCGGGCGCGGGGATGCACGATCTCGATGCGCACGATGCCGCGTTCACGAGCCTGCGTCAGCAGGCGGCCGACCTTCCAGCGGGAGATCTTGAGGAGTCCGCCGATCTCGTCCTGGGTCTTGTCCTCGTCGTAGTACAGCTCGGCGACGCGAACCATGAGCAGATCTTCTTCCACGGCATCCTCCTTCCTCTCCCAGAGTAGGCCCTCATCAGCGTTCGCGCATCATGATGCTCATATGCGCACTCGAGCGTGGGGGCTCTGCACATCCGCCGGGCACGACGAAGGGCGCCCGTCGTGATGACGGACGCCCTTCGGGATCGATCGGGTCAGACGCGCTTGCGCGTCGTGAGGACCTGGTCGACGATGCCGTACTCCAGCGCCTGTGCGGCGGAGAGGATGTTGTCGCGATCGATGTCGCGGTTCACCTGCTCCGGCGTGCGCTTCGTGTGGCCGGCGAGGGTCTCCTCGAGCCAGGTCCGCATGCGGAGGATCTCCGCGGCCTGGATCTCGATGTCGGAGGCCTGGCCGT
>NZ_DFQP01000030.1:0-185 GCF_002377845.1 Microbacterium sp. UBA3486 | reverse complement strand
GGGGGGGCCCGGCCCGTGCCCCGCCTCACCCATCGCGGGCTGGTGGATCAGCACGCGGGCGTTCGGGAGCGCGAGGCGCTTGCCCGGCGCGCCGGCCGCGAGCAGCACGGCCGCAGCGGAGGCCGCCTGGCCGAGCACGACAGTCTGGATCTGCGGCGCGACGTACTGCATCGTGTCGTAGATCG
>NZ_DFQP01000029.1:0-11466 GCF_002377845.1 Microbacterium sp. UBA3486 | reverse complement strand
GCCGCGAGGCCGAGCTCGCCGAGGTGCGCCGATCGTTCGCCGGGGTGCGCGACGGTGTCCCGGCCGCCCTGCTCGTCGAGGGCGAGGCCGGCATCGGCAAGTCGCGCATGCTGCGCGAGTTCGCCGCCGAGATCGCGCCGGCCGCCGACGTGCATGTGGGCTGGTGCCTCGATCTGGGTGCCTCGCGAACGCCCTACGGACCGCTCACCGGCATCCTCCGGTCGATCGTCACACGCATGGGCGTCGACCGGGTGCGCGAGTCGGTGGGGGTGGGGGTCGAGGCACTCGGCATGCTGCTCCCCGAACTCGTCGACTCCCCGACCGATCGCGACCGCACCAGCCCCGAGCGCCTGCGCGATGCGATCGCCTCCCTCATCGAGGCGGCGGCCGAACGCGCCCCGCAGGTGCTCGTGGTCGAAGACCTGCACTGGGCCGACGAGTCGACGCTCGCCATCCTCTCCTTCCTGCTGCGGGCGCTGAGCCGCGGCCGCATCCTGCTGCTCCTCACCTGCCGCACCGACGATGTGCGCCGCGGGGATGCGGTGAGCCGCTTCATCGGCGAGGCGACGCGCGCGCGGTTGCTCGAGCGCCTCACCCTCGGCCGGCTCGACGAGGCCGCGGTTCGCGAGCTGGCCGAGCAGATCACCGGCCGGGCGCTGACCGAGACCGCTCTCGATCGCATGCAGGAGCGGGCCGAGGGCGTGCCCTTCTTCATCGAGGAGATCGCGGGGTGCGCGAACGGTCCGCTCCCCGACGGTCTGCGCGACCTGCTGCTCGCCCGCTTCGACCGGCTCGGCGACGATGCACGGCGTGTGGTGCAGGTCGTCTCCGGCGCCGAGCGTCCGCTCTCCCATCCGCTGATCACAGGCCTCGTCGATCTGCCGGAGCAACGCCTCGACGAGGCGATCCGCGAGGCGACGCGCAGCGGCATCCTCGTCGTGGGCGACGACGACTACCGGTTCCGGCATGCCCTGCTGCGCGAGGCCGTGCACGACGACTTGCTCCCCGGCGAGCGGGCACGCCTGCATCGCGCCTATGCCGAGGCGCTCGAGGCGCAGTGCGCGGGGTCGGACACCAGCGACGCCGCGGCCCTCGCCTATCACTGGCAGCTCGCGCAAGACGACCGGAAGGCGCTCGTCGCCGCCGCCGACGCCATGCGCCACGCGAAGGGGCAGTACGCGTTCGCGAGCGCGGCCCGCTTCGGCGAACTGGCACTGGAACTGTGGCCGCTCGTGCCCGACGCCGCCGCGGCGGCACGCGTCGAGAGACTCGACCTGCTCCTGGTGCTGGGATCGATCCTGCGCAATGCGGGCGACGGCGAGCGGGCGCTCGCGGTCGCGAATGTCGCGCTCGCCGAGATCGACCCCGCCACAGTGGACCCGCGTCTGCATGCCCGACTCCTGCGCAACAAGGCGCTGTACCTGGTCAACCTCGGCCGCCTCGGTGCGATCCCGCTGCTGCAGCAGGCCCTGGCCATCGCGGAGGAGCGCATCGGCGACGAGGTGTTCCGGGCCGAGCTGCTCAACCAGCTCGCGAGCCGACGCATGATCGCGGGCGACAGAGAAGAGGCGATCCGTCTCGCGGATGAGGCTGAGCTGGGGGCGGCCGGAGCCGACTCCACCGACCAGCTGTCGATCGCCGCGAACGTGCGCGGCGGTTCTCTGGCGCACCTCGGCCGGGTCGACGAAGGGGTGCGCGAGTACGAGCGGGCGCGTGAGCTCGCGGCGGGAACGACGGCCGAGATGCGCTATCGCGTCAACTACTCCGACCTGCTCACGCTGCTGGGCCGCTACCGCGAGGCGGTCGAGGTCGCCGAAGAGGGACTGCGGCGTGCCCGCGAGCTCCGAGTCGAACGCACCTCGGGGTCGATCATGGCCCAGAACATGGTGGTGCCCCTGCTCGAACTCGGCGAGATCGATCGGGTCGAAGAGATGCTGTCGCGCGACTTCGTGCAGGGAACCCTGCGTGTGTTCCGCATGTACATGAGCATGACCCGCGTGCGGGTGCTGGCCTGGCGCGGGCGGTCGGCCGAGGCTGCAGAGCTGTTGCAGGAGTGGTTGCCGGCGTTCGAGGAGACGGGCGGCTCGGAGCGGCAGATCTGGTACGACCGGATCATGATGACGGTGGCTGTGGCCGAGAGCGAGGGGAATCTCCGGAGGGCGCTCGACACCATTCTCGAGATGCTGCGCGACGAACATCCGGCGCTGCTGCACCAGCGCCGGCTGCTGCTGGAGGGCGGGGCGATCATCGCCGAGCTGCGCGCCGAGGGCGCCGACACCACGACGGCATCCGATGCCGTCCGTGCGGCGTGGTGCGCGCAACCCGCGCAGTTGCAGGACGACGCGTGGTCGACGATCCTCGATGCGCTGCTCGCCCCGTGCCATGACGCCCTGGATGCGGCCCTCCACCATGCCGAGGGAGAAGACGTACCGGTCGTCTTCCGCGCCGTGCTCCGGCTCGAGCGCGCGCGTCTGCTCGTCCACGAGGGGGAGCGCGTCACCGCGGCGTCGGTGCTCGCCGAGGCGGCAGGCCTCGCGGAGGCACTCGGCAACGCCCAGGTGCGGGCTGCGGTCGCCCGGTTCGCCACCGACGCCGGACTGCGTGCCCCCGCCGATCCGCCGTCGGGCGACGACCTGCTCACGGCTCCTAAGCGGCAGGGGCTCGAGCTGATCGCCGAAGGGCTGAGCAACCGGCAGATCGGCGAGCGGCTGTTCATCAGCGTGAAGACCGTGAGCGTGCACGTCTCGGCCGTGCTGCGCAAGCTCGGTGTGAGCACACGCACCGAAGCGGCTCTCGTGCAGAAGAATCGACAGTTCCGTGTCCCTGCCCAGCCTGCCGTGGTAGCGTGACTGTGCGCGCGTCTCGGATGTTCCGATTCGGCGTAGGCCGTGTAAACGGCTAAGTCAACAGAAAGTAGAAACACATGGCCACTGGCACTGTGAAATGGTTCAACGCGGAAAAGGGCTTCGGCTTCATCGCTCCTGATGACGGCTCGGACGACCTCTTCGCCCACTACTCGGCTATCGCCGGCTCCGGTTTCAAGGAGCTCCGCGAGAACCAGAAGGTCGAATTCGACGCTGAGCGTGGCCCCAAGGGCATGCAGGCGGCGAACATCCGCGCTCTCTGAGCGCGCGCTGACTTCCTGAAGCCGGTCGGATCCTCACGGATCCGGCCGGTTTTTTCGTGCCACCCGCAGCTTTCGAATCGCGTGAATGGTCCCAACCGGCGGCGATTCGCGGCGAATCGCGCGATTCGAGAGGCAGCACGCGGCAGGGAATCCGGGGTGAGGTTCCCCTAACCTCCGTGTTAGATTAGGCGAGGCTTACCAAAGGCCCGGGCGCAAGTGACGCGCCGCCCCCTCACCCCGAACCCGAAGGAACGCCTGTGCGCACCTCTCGAATCCTCGCCATCGGCGCGGCCGCCGCGCTCGCCATCGGTCTCTCCGCCTGCGCATCCTCTGCCCCGGAGTCGACCTCGACCGCCGGCGGCAACCCCGCATCCGACGACGCCTTCCCCGTCACCGTCGAGCACGTCTACGGCGAGACCACGATCACCGAGAAGCCCGAGCGTGTCGCGACCGTCGCATGGGCGAACCACGAGGTGCCGCTGGCGCTGGGCATCGTTCCGGTCGGCATGAGCAAGGCGTCGTGGGGCGACGATGACGACAACGGCGTGCTGCCCTGGGTCGAGGAGAAGCTCGACGAGATGGGGGCCGAGACGCCGGTGCTGTTCGACGAGACCGACGGCATCGACTACGAGGCCGTCGCCGACACCGAGCCCGACGTGATCCTCGCCGCCTACTCCGGCCTCACGCAGGAGGAGTACGACACCCTCTCCAAGATCGCTCCGGTCATCGCCTACCCGAAGGTCGCCTGGGGCACTTCGGTCGACGAGATGATCGAGATGGACTCGAAGGCCCTCGGCCTCGAGAAGGAGGGCGACGCCCTGATCGAGCAGCTGGACGCCGACGCCCAGAAGGCGCTCGAGGCGAACAGTGTGCTGAAGGACAAGAAGGTCCTGTTCTCCTACATCGACCCGACCGACCTGAGCCAGATCGGGTACTACACGGCGATCGACACCCGCCCGGGCTATCTCCACGACCTCGGTCTGCCGTTCCCCTCGATCGTCGAGGAGAACAAGGACAGCGACCAGTTCTACCTGACGGTCAGCGCGGAAGAGGCGCAGAAGTTCGACGACGTCGACCTGTTCATCACCTACGGCGACGAGTCGATCATCCCGCTCCTGCAGGCCGACCCGCTGCTGTCGAAGATCCCGGCGATCGCCGAGGGTCGCATCGCGGTCCTTCCCGACGCCACCCCCATCGCGGCTTCCGCGAACCCGTCGCCGCTGTCGATTCCGTGGGGTCTCGACGACTACCTCGCGCTCCTGGCTGCACCGCTCGCTCCGTAGTCGTTCGATCCGCCTCCGCGGAGTGAATACCCAGTGACCTCAGCAACCGTCATCGCGCCCGCACCGGGGGCCGCAGACCTGCGGCGCCCGGTGCTGGTGCGAACCCTCTGGCTCCTCATCGGGCTCGTGGTGCTCGTCGTCCTCACCATCCTGTCGATCTCGTTCGGCGTGCGCGCCGTCTCATTCGACGACATCGCCGCGGCCCTGACCGGTCAGACCGACACGATCGCGCAGGCGGCGATCGTCAAGCGCATCCCCCGCACGGTCCTGGCCCTCCTCGTCGGTGCGGCACTCGCCCTCTCCGGCGCGACCATGCAGGCCGTGACGCGCAACCCCATCGCCGACCCCGGCATCCTCGGCGTCTCGAACGGCGCCTCGCTGGCCGTGGTGTGCGGCATCGCCTTCTTCGGTCTCGCCGACCCCTACGGCCAGATGGCGTTCGCGATCGCCGGAGCAGGGCTCGCCGCCGTCTTCGTCTACACGGTCGGATCCCTCGGACGCGGGGGAGCGACACCTCTCAAGCTCGCGCTCGCGGGTGCCGCCACCTCGGCCGCCTTCGCCTCGCTCATCAGCGCCGTCATGCTGCCCCGCGTCGACCTGCTGCAGACGTTCCAGTCGTGGCAGATCGGCGGCGTCGGTGGCGCGGAGTGGCCGCGCATCGCGCTCACCGCACCGGTTCTGGCCATCGGCGCCCTGATCTGCTTCCTGTGCTCCCGGGGCATGAACTCCCTCGCCCTCGGAGACGAGATGGCCAAGGGGCTCGGTGAGAACGTGTTCCGCACGCGCATGATCTCGGCGCTGGGCGCGGTGATCCTCGCCGGGGCCGCGACCGCGATCGCCGGGCCGATCGGCTTCGTCGGTCTGATCATCCCGCACGTGTGCCGGATGCTGGTGGGCACCGATCACCGCTGGCTGCTCCCGTTCTCGGCGATCGCCGGCGCCGCGCTGCTGACCGCAAGCGACATCGTGGGCCGGGTGATCGCGCCATCGTCGGAGGAGATCCAGGTCGGTATCATCACCGCCATCATCGGAGCCCCGTTCTTCATCTGGATCGTCCGCCGGCAGAAGGTGCGTGAGCTGTGAGCACGACAGAGCACACCGAGCACACCCTCGACCGGGTCGACGAGCCGGCATCCGCCCGGATCGCGCGTATCGTCGCGGGGCGTCGCTCGCGCCACCGCCGGCATGCGGTGGCCACGATCGTCCTCGGCGTCCTGGTCTTCGCCCTCTTCGCGGTGGCGCTCATGGTCGGCAACACGTTCTACACGCCGGATGAGGTGATCCGGGTGATCCTCGGAGAGACCGTGCCGGGCGCCTCGTTCACCGTCGGCGATCTGCGACTGCCGCGGGCGGTGCTCGCCGTCCTCACCGGCATCGCATTCGGAATGGCGGGTGTGTGCTTCCAGACGATGCTGCGCAATCCGCTCGCCTCGCCCGACATCATCGGCATCTCCAACGGTGCCGGGGCCGCCGCGGTGTTCGGCATCGTCGTGCTGTCCGTGAACGGGCCGGTCGTGTCGCTGCTCGCTCTCGGCGGCGCCGTCGTCACCGCCCTCGTGATCTACCTGCTGTCGATCAAGGGCGGCTTCGCCGGAACCCGACTCATCCTGATCGGTATCGGCGTCGCGGCCATGCTGCAGAGCGTCATCTCGTACATGCTGTCGCGCGCGGCGAACTGGGACATCCAGACCGCGATGCAGTGGCTCACGGGAAGCCTCAACAACGCGTCGTGGGAGCGGGTGCTGCCGATGGCGATCGCCGCCCTGATCATCGTGCCGCTGATGCTGTCGCAGGGGCGCGCGCTCGGGGCGCTTCAGCTCGGCGACGACTCGGCGGCCGGCCTCGGCATCCGGGTCAACGCCACCCGCCTGCTCCTCATCCTCGGTGCGGTCGCGCTGCTCGCGTTCGCGACCGCGGCCACCGGCCCCATCGCCTTCGTCGCGTTCATGGCCGGCCCCATCGCCGCGCGCATCACCGGCCCCGGCGCCAACCTGCTCCTGCCGTCGGCGTTCGTCGGAGCCGTGCTCGTGCTCGGCGGCGACCTGATCGGCCAGTTCGCCTTCGGCACCCGCTATCCCGTCGGTGTCATCACCGGCGTCGTCGGCGCGCCGTACCTGATCTACCTGCTCATCCGCACCAACCGCTCCGGGGGTTCGCTATGACCGTCTCGCACAGCCTGTCCGCCGAGGGGGTGACGCTCGCCTACGGGGACCGCACCATCATCGACGGCCTCGACCTGCAGATCGCCCCCGGTCGCATCACCACCATCGTGGGGGCGAACGGATGCGGCAAGTCCACGCTGCTGCGCTCGCTGGCGCGCCTGCTGTCTCCGAGCGACGGCCAGATCGTGCTCGACGGCAGATCGGTGCACGCCCGCCCCACCAAGGAGGTCGCGCGCATCCTCGGGTTGCTGCCGCAGTCGCCCGTCGCGCCCGAGGGCATCGCGGTCGCCGATCTGGTCGGCCGTGGACGGCACCCGCATCAGAAGATGCTCGCCCGATGGAGCACCCACGATTACGAGGTCGTGGCGGATGCCCTCGACGCCACCGGCATCTCCGATCTGGCCGACCGCAGCGTCGACGAGCTCTCGGGCGGTCAGCGCCAGCGGGTGTGGATCGCCATGGCGCTCGCACAGGAGACCGACATCCTGCTGCTCGACGAGCCGACCACCTTCCTCGACGTCGCCCACCAGGTCGAGGTCCTCGACCTGCTCACCGACCTGAGCGTCTCGCGCGGCACCACGATCGTCATGGTGCTGCACGACCTCAATCTCGCGGCCCGCTATGCCGACGAGCTGGTGGCGATGAAGGACGGGCGGGTGCACGCGACCGGTGCGCCGCAGGACATCGTCACCGCCGAACTCGTCGAAGAGGTCTTCGGCCTCGCCAATCAGATCACCATCGATCCGGTCTCCGGCAAGCCGATGGTCACACCCATCGGGAGGCACCATGTCCGCTGAGACGACCACGACCGACCGTCCGACCTACATCCTCACCCGCGCCGAGGTACGGGGGGTCGCGCGCGTCTCGCCCTCGTTCGTGCGGGTGACCTTCGGCGGCGACGACCTGTTCGAGTTCGGCACGCCGGGTGAGGTGTTCGACAGCCGCATCAAACTGGTGTTCCCACCCGCATCCGGAGTCCTGCCTGAGCTCGACAGGGCATCCGACAACTGGTGGCAGGCGTTCCTCGCGGTGCCCGAGGAGGAGCGCGGGTCCATGCGCACCTACTCCGTGCGCGAGCTGCGGGTCGATGACGAGATCGGCACCGAGGTAGACGTCGACTTCGTGCTGCACCTCGAACCCGGACTGACCGGACCCGCGTCGCTGTGGGCGAGCCAGGCCGCGGTCGGGCAGGAGCTCTACCTGGTCGGCCCGCGCCGCGGGGTGGATGTCGACGCGCACGGAGGGGCCGAGTTCGCGCCGGGGACCGCGGCATCGGTCGTGCTCGCCGGTGACGAGACGGCCGCTCCGGCGATCGCCCGCATCCTCGAGGACGCACCGCAGGATCTGCGCGGCGTCGCCTTCATCGAAGTGCCCTCGCCCGCCGACGTCCTCCGCATCGACGCACCTTCGGGGGTCGAGGTGCACTGGCTGCCGCGCGACATCGGTGAGCCGCACGGCTTGCGGCTCATCCCCGCCGTGCTCGCCCACCTCGGCGACGCCGACGCCACGGACGAGATCCGGGTGAAGGACATCGATGGTGAGGACCTGCTGTGGGAGACGCCGGACTACTCCGGTCTCGGCGAGGACATCGCCACGGGGGATGCTGCGGCCGAACGGTACTTCTGGATCGCGGGGGAGAGCGGCGTGGTCACCACGCTGCGTCGCCACCTGGTCAAGGACCTCGGCATCGATCGCGGGCAGGTGGCGTTCATGGGCTACTGGCGTCGCGGCGTCGCCATGCGAGGCTGAGATGACGACCGGATCCCCCTCCCTGCACGGCCGATCCCTCGTGCTCGGATACGGCCGTGCCCGGGTGGTGCACGACGTGTCGCTACAGCTCGCTCCCGGCCGGGTCACCGCGCTCATCGGCCCGAACGGCAGCGGCAAATCGACCGTCCTGCGCGCCCTCGCGCGTCTGCACCGCATCGAGGCGGGAAGCGTGCGCATCGGCGGAGACGAGACCCGCGACGCCGCCGCCCTTTCTGCGAAGGAGTTCGCGAAGGCCGTCGCGATGCTCTCGCAGTCGCGGCCGCATCCGTCCGGCATCGAGGTCTCCGACGTGGTGGCGTACGGTCGCCACCCCCACCGGGGCCGATTCTCCGGCGTCAGCGATGCGGACCGTGCCGCTGTCGCCCGTGCGCTCGCCCTGACCGGACTCGGCGCCATGGCCTCCCGTCCCGTCGACCAGCTCTCGGGAGGCGAACTCCAACGCGTGTGGCTGGCGACCGCGCTGGCGCAGGAGACCGGCGTGCTTCTGCTCGACGAACCGACCAACCATCTCGACCTGCGCTACCAGGTGGAGACTCTCGATCTGATCCGCGAGCTCGCCGACGACCACGGCACCGCCCTCGGCGTCGTGCTGCACGACCTCGACCACGCGGCATCGGTGGCGGACGACGTGGTGCTGCTGCACTCCGGTCGAGTGCACGCGGTCGGTACTCCCGCCGAGGTGCTCACGGGCGCGAATCTCTCGCACGTCTACGGCCTGCGCATCGACACCGAGATCGATGAGGAGACCGGCCTCGTCCGGGTGCTCCCGCGCGGTCGACACCACGGACGCCATCGCGCCACTGCGACATCCTGACCCCCACCCTCCCGGAGGAAGAACACGATGAAGAAGAAATCCCTCGCCCTGGTCGCCCTCGGCGGCGCGCTCGTGATGGCCCTGGCCGGCTGCGGCACCACTCAGGCCCCCACCGCCTCCGACGCGTCGGCGTCGACGAGCGCGGGGTGCGACGACGACACCACCGCGACCTCGACGGGCGCCGTCTCGGTTACCGACGACCTCGGTCGCACGGTCGAGCTCGACAAGCCGGCCGAGCGGATCGCGGTGCTGGAGTGGCAGCAGATCGAGGATGCGCTGTCGCTGTGCGTCACGCCGGTCGCGGTCGCCGACGCCGAGGGCTACAGCACGTGGGTCACCGCGGAGGAGCTCCCGGAGGGCGTGACCGATGTGGGCACCCGCCAGGAGCCGAACCTGGAGACGCTGTTCGGCACCGAGCCCGACCTCGTGATCGTCGAGGTCAGTGCGGCGGACGACCCCATCGTCTCCCAGCTCGAGGCCTACGACGTGCCCGTGCTCGCGACCGTCGGCGCGGATGCCGCCGACCCCATCGCGAAGATGCTCGGCACGCTCGATCTCATCGCCCAGGTGACAGGGCGGGAGGAGCGCGCCGAGGTCGTCGCCGACGAGTTCCAGGAGCACCTCGACGCTGCCTCTGCCGAGCTCGCCGATCTTGACCTGCCCACGAAGGAGTTCGTGTTCTTCGACGGCTGGGTCGACGGCGGCAATGTCGCGCTGCGTCCGTTCGGTCAGGGGTCGCTGGTCGGTGAGATCGGCGAGAAGCTCGGACTCACGAACGCGTGGACCGGCGAGGTCGACCCCGCTTACGGCCTTGGGCAGACCGATGTGGAGGGCATGACCACGGTCGGCGACGCCAGTCTGTTCTACACCGGCACCGAAGATCCCGAGTCGGAGAGCTTCATCGACGCGCTGCAGGACAACCCGGCGTGGACCTCGCTTCCCGCTGTGGCCGAGGGGCGCCTGACCGCCTTCCCCGCCGGGATCTGGACGTTCGGCGGCCCGCGCTCCACCCAGCAGATCATCGACGGCTACCTCGAGGTGCTCTCGAAGTGACGGGTGCCCTTCGCCTCGACGAGACGGCCGCGACGGAGTCGGCGCGTCCGGCTCCTGCGGTCGCACCCGACGAGGCGGAGGGACGCCGGGCCGGGGCTCTCCTCACGGGCATAGGCGTCCTCGTGGCCCTGGTCGTGGTGCTCGTCGCCGTCGCGTGCTGGCATCTCACGCAGGGCACCAGCGGTGCGGTGTTCGCGGAGACCGAGGTGCTGTGGGGGTCGCGAGTGCCGCGTCTCGCCGCCGGCGTCGCCGTGGGTGTGGCGCTCGGCGTGGCCGGCATCCTCCTCCAGTCGCTCGCCCGTAACGCTCTGGCCTCGCCGGACACGCTGGGGGTGACGGCCGGCGCCTACCTGGCTGTCACGGCACTCGCTGCGTTCGGCATCGCCGTGCCGGTGTGGGCTTCGGGCGCTGTCGCATTCGCCGGGGGCATCGTCGCGGCGGGGATCGTGCTCGGTCTCGCCGGCGGTGCGGGTTCGTCCACCACGCGGCTGATCCTGGCGGGCACGGCCCTCGCGCTCGCGTTCCAGGCCGGCACCTCGACGCTGCTCATCCTGTTCGACGAAGAGACCAAGGGGCTGCTCGCGTGGGGGAGCGGAAGCCTGTCCCAGCTGGGCCTGACCGCATTCCTGCAAGCCGCCCCGGTCGTGGTCGTGGTGACGGCGGCTGCTCTGCTGCTCGCGCGTCGGTTCGACATCCTGGCGCTCGGCGACGACACGGCATCCTCCCTGGGCGTGCCGATCCGCTCGACGCGGGCCGTCGGCATCCTGCTCGCCGTCACGCTCACCGCGGTATCGGTGACGCTGGCGGGGCCGATGGGCTTCGTCGGGCTGTGCGCGCCCGTGCTCGCCCGCCTGCTGACGCGGGTGGTGCCGAGCCTGAACCGCCATCTGCTCCTGATCCCGGCCGCCGGGTTGCTCGGCGCGATCGTCGTGATCCTCTCGGATGCTCTGCTGCGGGCGATCATCGGGGCCGAGGCGGCGATCCTCATCCCGACCGGAGTCGCGACGACGCTGCTGGGGGCGATCGTGCTCGTGCTCATGGCTCGACGCCTGCGCGACGCCGGCCCGACGCGGGAGCCTCCGCGGGTGCGCTTCGGCGTGCGCAGCGGGGCGCGGTTCCGCATCACCCTGGCGGTCGTGGTGCTCGGGGTGACCGGCGTGCTGCTCCTCGGCCTGCTCGCCGGGCACACGTGGCTGTTGACCGGCGATATCGCGCTGTGGCTGCAGGGCGAGGCGCCGGCGGCGATCGCCTTCGCGC
>NZ_DFQP01000020.1:0-2776 GCF_002377845.1 Microbacterium sp. UBA3486 | reverse complement strand
GGCCTGCGCGATGCGCTCCCCCTCCGCCACCGTCCGCGCGCCGGTTCGACCGTGCGCGCCACCCAGCTCGACCAGCACGTCCAGCGGACGCGACGCATCGCGCATGCCGTTCGCGAGGATCATGACGCCGTCGAGGGAGTCGGCCCAGCACAGCACACGCAGCCCGTCGTCCGCGCCGAGCAGTGATCCCAGTCGGCGCACCGCGGCGGCATCGGCGACGGCGTTCGCGATGAGCACGGTCGAGACGCCGGCATCCACGGCAACCTCGGCCTGCCAGGGCGTAGCGACCGAGATCCCCCATGCCCCCGCGTCGAGCAGCCGCTGCCACAGAGCCGGTGCCATGGTGGTCTTGCCGTGTGGAGCGAGCAGCACGCCACGATCTTTCGCCCAGGTGGAGACGGTCTCCTCGTTGTGCGCGAGGGCACCCTCATGCACCGTCAGGACCGGGGTGACCAGGTCGGAGAGGTGCAGGCCGGCCCCGGCCACCTCGGCGAGACGCAGTCCCGCAGCATGCGCCGGGAAGCCCTTCGTCCAGGCGCCGAGAACGGGATCCGGAATTTGTAGAGGCATCTAACAATGCTACTAGGCTTGACGGCATGACCGAGAAGATCCGCGTTTCCACCGATGCCGCCCCCGCCCCCGCCCACACGTTCTCGCAGGGGATCCGCAAGGGCCCGTTCGTGCAGGTGTCCGGTCAGGGCCCCGTCGACCCGACGACGAACGAGTACCTGTTCCCCGGCGACGTGGCCGCCCAGACCACCCGCACGCTCGAGAACGTGAAGGCGATCGTCGAAGCCTCCGGCGCGACGTTCGACGATGTCGTGATGCTGCGCGTCTACCTGACCAAGCGCGAGGACTTCCCGATCATGAACGACGCCTACGGGGAGTTCGTGACCGCGCACACCACGAACGGGGTGCTGCCCTCGCGCACCACCGTCTTCACCGGCCTGCCGCGCGAGGAGATGCTGGTCGAGATCGACGGCATCGCCATCGTCGACTGACCTGGCGAAGCGGGGAGGAACGTTATCACGGACCGTTGCCTCCCCGTTACCTCCCATCCCGTACCATTGGACGTCAGGACACGTTTGAGAACCGGGGGGTGAAGTTCGTGACCGATCTGATTTCTGCGCCGGGCGCAGCAGCCGAGGCGCGTGGAGATGACTCCGCGCCCACTGCAGTGCTCACTCCCACGGACGCTCCCACCGAGACCGTTCCACCGACCACAGGCGACCAGCCCCTGGCCTGGGCGCCCATCGAGCCGTCTCCCAAGAAGCGCCGCCTCGGCCTCTGGATCGGACTGGGCCTGGGCGTCGTCGCACTCGGCGCCGGCGCCGCATCCATGATCCTCATCGCCCCAGGCACCACGGTCGCGGGAATTCCCGTCGGATGGATGACACCCGGAGCCGCAGCCGACGCGATCGACTCCCACCTGGCCGAGACCGAGATCGCCCTCACGGGAGACGGAGACGGCACTGTCCTGACCGGCGCCGACCTCGGCGTCACCGTCGACGCGACCGCTCTCGCGGACAAGGCCTTCGCCGAGCACCCGCTGTGGAACCTCGGCGCGTGGATGGGCGAGCCCGTGCCGGCGGAGATCGCATTCGACGCCGAGAAGGCGACCACCGCACTGCGCGACGCGGTACCGACCAGCTTCGACGACCCCGTGGACGCGGGTGTCGTCTTCGATGCCGCGAGCGGCACCTTCGTCATCACCCCGGCCGAAACCGGAACCGGCATCGACCTCACCGCGCTCAACGCCGCCTTCACCGAGGCGGTCGGCGAAGGCCGTACCACGCTCGAGTACTCGGGCGACGCGGCCGAGGCCCTGCCCGCCGTCTCGGACGACGATGCCACCGCCACGGCCACGGCTCTCAACACCATGCTCCCCACCGTCGGGTTCTATGTCGGCGAGGAGCGCACCGTGCCGGTGGACCCCGCCGTCGTCGCCACCTGGCTCACGGTCTCGGACGACGACGGTCAGCTGCGCATCGACGCCGATCCGCAGGCGATCCAGGCGACCGTCGACGGTCTTCCCGCTCTCGTCGACCGCGCGCCGGTCAATGCGACCAACATCGTCAACTCCGCCGGCACCGTGCTGCGCGCAGAGCAGGAGGGCGTCGCGGGGCGAGCGCTCGGAGACACCTCCGGCATCGCAGAGAAGTTCGCCGACCAGCTCGCCGCCGGCAACGGCGCCTTCGCGCTTTCGGTCACCGAGACGCCGTTCGAGACGGTGAGCCTGTTCCGCCGCATCGACATCAACCTGAGCTCGCAGCGCGCGGTCCTCTACGAGAACAACGTGGTCGTGAACTCGTGGGCCGTGTCGACCGGCCTTCCCGGAACGCTGACGCCCACCGGCAACTTCACGGTCTTCGCGCACACCCGCATCCAGGACATGGGCTGCTACGAAGGCGCCCCGTACTGCACCAAGGACGTGCCCTGGATCACCTGGTTCGCCCCGAACATCGGCTTCCACGGCACCTACTGGCACAACAACTTCGGCCAGCGGATGAGCCACGGTTGCGTCAACCTGCCGATCGACCTCGCCAAGTACGTCTACGACTGGTCCCCGAAGGGCCTCGAGGTCTCCGTCCACTACTGACGAGCACTGTCCCTCTGCGCACGCGGAGGGACAGACACGTCCCCCGCTGCCGACGAGCGCATCGTCGCGCTCCGGCATCACGCGATCAGGTCGAGTCCGGAGACAGGATGCGCCACCCGCGCACCCGTACGCCCGACGCGGGATTCCGCGCGGACACGACGCGGGCTTCCGCGCGGG
>NZ_DFQP01000018.1:0-4164 GCF_002377845.1 Microbacterium sp. UBA3486 | reverse complement strand
CGCGTGCGGTGGCGCAAGGCCTCGCGGCCACCGGTGCGCCGCTGCGCACCTTGCGCCGCCGCACTCTGCCCGCCCGCTGGCGTATCACGCTGTGGATCATCCTCAGCACCGCCATCACGCTCCTCGCCGTCGGCATGGTCGGCCGCAGCATCTTCCTCGCCGGTGTGGAGCAGTCGGCCAACGCCGAGATCGAGCAGGAGGCCTCCGAGTTCTCCCGATTCGCGGAGGATGCCGCGGCCAGTGGTCACACCACGGCCGAGGATCTGGTCAGCGAGTATGTCGCCCGCCAGTCCGTGCACGAGAACGAGGTCGTGATCGCCACCGTCGAGGGGGCGGTGATCGCGGTCGCGAACGGCCGGGTGCAAGCGACGGATGCCTCCGCGCTCGCTGCAGTGCCGGGCGGCGAGGCGCTCGTGAACCGACTGCTCGATGAGACGTCGGCGTCCGGCGCGATGGACGCGCCCGACGTGGGCCCCCTGCGCTGGGGGCGGTTGGAATTCACCACCGGTGATCGCGGCGGTGCGGTGCTGATCGTGCAGTACACGCAGGAGGCGCGCTCGCAGGTCGACGCCGGATTCGCCACGATCGCGTGGGTGGCGCTGATCGGGATCCTGCTCAGCTCCGGCGTCGCCTGGCTCGTCGCCGGGCAGATCCTGGCTCCCGTGCGAGAGGTGTACCGGGTCGCCCGCGACATCGGGGAGCACGACCTCTCGGCGCGCGTGCCGGTCGAGGGCACCGACGACATCGCGGCCGTGGCCACGACCTTCAACCAGATGCTCGACCGCCTCGAGGCCGTGCACGCGACGCAGCAGCGGTTCGTCGACGACGCGGGTCACGAGCTGCGCACGCCGATCACGATCGTCCGCGGCCAGTTGGAACTGCTGAGCGAAGACCCGGAGGAGCGTGCGGCGACCCTGCGTCTCGTCAGCGACGAGCTCGACCGGATGAGCCGCATCGTCACCGACCTGCTCGTGCTCGCGAGGGCCGAGCAGCCCGACTTCGTGCGGGTCGCGAACTGCGACACCGCCGCCCTCACCCTCGACATCGAGGCCAAGGCGCAGAACCTCGGAGATCGTCGCTGGCAGCTCATGGAAGTGGCCGAGGGGACGGCGGCGCTCGATCCCCAGCGGGTGACCCAGGCCGTGCTGCAGCTCGCGGCGAACGCGGTCCAGGTGACCGAGACAGGTGACCGCATCCTCATCGGTTCGCGCTTCGACGGCGAGGGGAGCGAGCGGCGGCTGCGGCTGTGGGTGCGCGACTCCGGTCCCGGGGTCGCCGTGGCCGACGCCGAGCGCATCTTCGAGCGCTTCGCCCGCGGCGACAGCTCTGGTGCGCGACGAGGGTCGGGGCTCGGGCTCGCGATCGTGCGGGCGATCACCGATGGACACGGCGGTTCAGCCTGGGTCGACAGCGTGTTCGGAGAAGGTGCCACGTTCGGCATCGACCTTCCGGCACCCACCACCACGCGGTTCGACACCGCGGTAGAGAGGAGCGAGTGAGATGCGCAGCATCCTCATCGCGGAAGACGACCCGCACATCACCTCGTTCGTCCGCCGGGGCCTGCGCGCGGCCGGCTACGAGACCGCCGAGGCGGCCGACGGCCACACCGCGCTGCTGATGGCCCGCAGCGGCATGTTCGATCTGGTGCTGCTCGACATCGGGCTCGGCGGCATGGACGGTTTCGACGTGCTCGCCAACCTGCGCGGCGAGGGCGTCGCGACACCGGTCATCATCCTCACCGCCCGTGACTCGGTCATCGACACAGTGCGGGGCTTGGAAAGCGGGGCGAACGACTACGTCACCAAGCCGTTCCAGTTCGCCGAGCTCATCGCCAGGGTGCGGCTGCGGATCGGCGACGGCGAGGGACGGGCGGCCGGCCCCGTGCTCACCCACGGCGATGTGCGGGTGGATGTGCGCGCCCGCACGGTCACGGTCGACGGCGACATGCGCGAGCTCACCTCGCGGGAGTTCGCCCTGCTCGAGGTTTTCCTGCAGAACGCCGGCCAGGTGCTGTCGCGCGACCAGCTGATCGGGCACGTGTGGGGGATGGACTTCGATCCGGCCTCCAACGTGGTCGACGTGTACGTGCGGGCACTGCGCGGCAAGATCGGTATCGATCGTATCGAGACGGTGCGCGGGGCGGGATACCGATTCCGATGAGTGACCCCACCCATACCCATACAGAGAACGCGAGCCGGGTGGCCGAGCCGTCGGCGATCGAGCGCACGCGATTCTCGACGATGCCGCCGCAGCGCCCGACCCCGTTCACCGGTCGCAACTCGGCCGGACGTGGCTTCGCGGTGCGCCGGCTCGGGCGTGGGCGCATCCTCAGTCTCATCGCCCTCGGACTCGTGCTGATCGCGGGGCTCGCCATGGCGCTGTCGTCGCTGTCTCAGGGCGCCGGCCCCAGCCGGGTGACCATGCCGATCGCCGTGACTCTCACCGTGTTCCTGCTCGCGGTGTGGGCGTGGACATCCACCGGCCTCGATGACACGCTCGTCGCCTTCCTCGCCGCGATCGCCCTGATCGTCACCGGGGTGCTGCCGGCGAGCGACTTCTTCGCCTCCCTCGGCGACGAGACGATCTGGCTGCTCATCGGCGCGTTCGTGATCGCCTCCGCAGTGTCGTCCTCCGGCCTCGCTCTGCGCGGTGCCTCGCATCTGCTGCGGTTCGCACGCGGGCCGCGGAGCCTGTTCCATCTGACGACCGTCGCCCTCACGCTCACCGCCTTCGCCGTGCCCGCCACCTCCGGGCGCGCCGCGCTCGCCGTCCCGGTGCACACCGCGGTCGCGGCCGCGCTTCCCGGACGCGAGCGGGTGATCCGCGCCCTCGCCCTGCTGATGCCGACCGTGGTCCTGCTCTCAGCCGTCGGCTCGCTGCTCGGCGCGGGGGCGCACATCGTGACGGATCAGCTGCTGCGGGCCGCGGGCGAGCAGGGCTTCACGTTCCTGAGCTGGCTCTGGCTCGGGCTGCCTCTCGCCGCGGTCTCGTCGCACCTGGCCTGCGAGCTCATCCTCTGGCGCTTCACCCGCCGCGACGACCGCAGCACGCCGCTGCGGATGAGCGCGACGGATATCGGCCGCTCCGCATCGACCGCCGTGACCGGGCCGCTCAGCACCATGGAGCGACGCGCTGGCGTGCTGCTGGGCGGTGTGATCCTCCTCTGGGCCACCGAACCGCTGCACCATCTGTCGCCGGCACTGGTCGCCCTCATCGGAGCCGTCGCCGCCGTGACGCCCGGGATCGGCTGCCTGACCTTCCCCGCTGCGATCAAGCGCGTGCCGTGGTCGCTGCTGCTGTTCCTCGCCGCGACTCTCGCGCTGGCATCAGCGCTCACCAGCACGGGCGCCGCCGCCTGGTTGAGTTCGTCGGCGCTCGCCCCGCTCCGGGGGCTCGGCGCCGCGGGGGCCGTCGCGTTCGTGCTCGTGGTCATCGCGATCTCGACCGCCGCGCATCTGCTGATCCCGTCGCGGTCGGCCCGCTCCGCCGCGATCGTCCCGGTCGTGATCGCGCTCGCGCCCGCACTCGGCGTCTCCCCGATGGCGGCGGCGTTCGCCTCGACCGCCGCGGCCGGGTTCTGCCACACGCTCCCCAGTTCGGCGAAGCCGGTCGCCATGTTCGCCGACCCCGACATCGTGAGCGGGGGCTTCACCCCGCTGGACCTGCGCCGGCTCTCGGTGCTGCTGGCACCGGCGATGTTCGTGCTCGTGGCCGTCTTCGCCCTGTGGGTGTGGCCTCTGATGGGGCTGCCGCTGCTGCTCTGATCCGCGGCCTCGGCCCCTCTCACACCCGCTTCACTCCGCGTGCACCGCCGGTGCACCGGTGCTCGTCGTGCCCGCACACCGGGCGCTCGTCGCCCGTCTCGGGCGCAGAAGGAGGAATCATGTCGATCCACACCCCGCAGCGCATCCTGGTCGCACCCAGTGGCTTCAAGGAGAGCCTGAGCGCCGAGGCCGTGGCCCAGGCCATCGCCGCCGGCGTTCGTCGGGTCATCCCCGGCGTGCAGGTGGACGAGTACCCGGTGCCGGACGGAGGAGAGGGCACGGCCGCCGCGCTCGCCGCGGCGACCGGAGGAGAGCTCATCCCGGCACGGGTGACGGGCCCCGTCGGCGACCCGGTGGACGCGCACTGGGCGCGGCTCGGTGGGCACGCCATCGGGACCGC
>NZ_DFQP01000097.1:15077-15411 GCF_002377845.1 Microbacterium sp. UBA3486 | reverse complement strand
GTGCTCGACAACTACGCGTTCGTCCGTACGACCGGATACCTCGCCGGTCCGAGCGACGTGTACGTGTCGCTCGGTCAGGTGAAGAAGTACAACCTGCGCAAGGGCGACGCGGTCGTCGGTTCGATCAAGCAGCCGCGTGAGGGCGAGCAGCAGGGGCGCCAGAAGTACAACGCCCTCGTCAAGGTCGACTCGATCAACGGCCTCTCGATCGACGACGCGGCCACCCGCGTGGAGTTCGGCAAGCTCACCCCGCTGTACCCGCAGGAGCGCCTGCGCATGGAGACGGCTCCGGAGAAGCTGACCCAGCGCATCATCGACCTGGTCGCCCCGGTCG
>NZ_DFQP01000097.1:0-15060 GCF_002377845.1 Microbacterium sp. UBA3486 | reverse complement strand
TCGGCAAGGGCCAGCGTGGCCTGATCGTCGCGCCGCCCAAGGCCGGAAAGACCATCGTCCTGCAGCAGATCGCGAACGCGATCGCGCAGAACAACCCTGAGGTCCACCTCATGGTCGTGCTCGTCGATGAGCGCCCCGAAGAGGTCACCGACATGGAGCGCTCGGTCAAGGGCGAGGTCATCGCCTCGACGTTCGACCGTCCGGCCGAAGACCACACGACCGTCGCCGAACTCGCGATCGAACGCGCGAAGCGCCTGGTCGAACTCGGCCGCGACGTCGTGGTGCTGCTCGACTCGATCACCCGCCTCGGCCGGGCCTACAACCTGGCGGCCCCGGCATCGGGTCGTGTGCTCAGCGGTGGTGTCGACGCGTCGGCGCTGTACCCGCCCAAGCGCTTCTTCGGCGCTGCGCGCAACATCGAGAACGGCGGATCCCTCACGATCCTCGCCACGGCGCTGGTCGAGACCGGCTCCAAGATGGACGAGGTCATCTTCGAGGAGTTCAAGGGCACCGGCAACAGCGAGCTGCGTCTGTCCCGCCAGCTGGCCGACAAGCGCATCTTCCCGGCGGTCGACGTGAACGCGTCGAGCACTCGTCGCGAGGAGATGCTGCTCTCGGCCGACGAGGTCAAGATCACCTGGAAGCTGCGTCGCGCCCTCGCCGGCCTCGACCAGCAGCAGGCCCTCGAGGTCGTGCTCGGCAAGCTCAAGGAGACCAACTCGAACGTCGAGTTCCTCGTGCAGATGCAGAAGTCGATCCCGACGCTCCCCTCGGGTGCGCACGGGCACGACAACAACATCCGCTGAGCGGCTGAGCCGTGTTCGAGTCCGTCCAGACTCTGATCGATGAGCATCGCCGGGTGCAGGAGGAGCTCTCCGACCCGGCGGTGCACGCCGACGCCGCCCGGGCCAAGCGCGTCAATCGCCGCTACGCCGAGCTGTCGCGCATCGTCGCCGCGTACGAGGCCTGGGTCGCTGCCACCGACGATCTGGAGACCGCTCGCGAGTTCGCCCGCGAGGACGAGTCCATCGCCGCGGAGATCCCGGCGATGGAGGAGGAGCTTCAGCTCTCGCAGGAGCGCCTCCGACGTCTGCTGATCCCGCGCGACCCGGACGACGCCCGTGACGTGATCATGGAGATCAAGGCGGGGGAGGGCGGCGCGGAATCCGCGCTGTTCGCCGCCGACCTGCTGCGCATGTACATCCAGTACGCGGCCTCCAAGGGCTGGAAGACGGAGCTGCTCGAGCGCAACGAATCCGACCTCGGCGGCTACAAGGACGTCCAGGTCGCGATCAAGGGCTCGTCCTCCGATCCCGCACAGGGCGTCTGGGCGCACCTGAAGTACGAGGGCGGAGTTCATCGGGTGCAGCGTGTGCCGGCGACCGAATCGCAGGGGCGCATCCACACCTCCACCACCGGTGTGCTCGTGTTCCCCGAGGTCGATGAGCCGGAGGAGATCCACATCGACCAGAACGACCTGAAGATCGACGTCTTCCGGTCGTCCGGCCCCGGCGGCCAGTCCGTGAACACGACGGACTCCGCTGTGCGCATCACGCACGTGCCGACCGGCATCGTCGTCTCGATGCAGAACGAGAAGTCCCAGCTGCAGAACCGCGAGGCCGGCATGCGTGTGCTGCGCGCCCGCCTGCTCGCGCGACAGCAGGAGGAACTCGACGCCGCGGCTTCCGACGCCCGCCGATCGCAGATCCGGGGCATGGACCGCTCGGAGCGCATCCGCACCTACAACTTCCCCGAGAACCGCATCGCGGATCATCGCACCGGGTTCAAGGCGTACAACCTCGATCAGGTGATGGACGGCGCGCTCGATCCGCTGATCGAGAGCGCCATCACCGCCGACGAGGAAGCCCGGCTCGCCGCGGTCGGCTCCGAGTCCTGAGCGAGGGGCACGCGCCCCGAGTCAGGTCCGTGCGATGTACCGATGCTCGGGACGTCCTGTCGTGCCGTAGTTGAGTCGAACCTCGACGACGGTCCTGGCGGCCAGCGCCGCCAGATGCCGTTGTGCGGTCGCGCGGGAGATCCCGACGCGTTCGCCGATCTCGGCGGCTGAGGCTTCGCCGTCGCCGAGTGCCGCGAGCACGAGCTGCTCCGTCGCCGAGCGCGAGATCGACACCGGCTCACCTGCACCGTGCAGGATCGCCGCGGCGCGATCGATGTCTTCCTGGCGCAGTGCACGGTCACCGCTGAGGAGGTTCCGATAGCGGATGTAGCGGTCGAGGAGGCTCGACAGCGCTCGTCGCTCGAACGGCTTCACGAGGTAGCCCACCGCCCCCGACCGAAGCGCCCTGCGCACGGTGGAGGCGTCGTCGGCCGCGGAGATGAGGATGGCGTCGACCCCGGACTCCCGTACGAGCGCGATGCCGTCGCCGTCCGGGAGGAAGACGTCGGCGATGAGGAGGTCAGGGCGCGATGAGCGGATGCTGTCGCGTGCCTCTGCGAGGGAGCGGACGGTCTCGGTGACGGTGCAGCCGGGGTGCTCCTCGACGATGCCCTGATGCAGCTGGGCCACTCGGAAGTCGTCGTCGAGGATGAGCACGCGCAGAGGCTCGGTCATGTGTTCTCCTTCTCATCGTGGCGGGCTCTGTCGACGGCACCGCCGATGCGTGCGGCGAACACCGCGCCGCTGTCGGGCCCGCCCGGATCGATCACCCAGAGGTCTCCACCGCTCCGACGGGCGATCTCCGTCGAGAGGGGCAACCCGATCCCGTGCCCGTGCACGTCTCCGGCGGCATCCTGCTCCCGCGACCGCGGCGTCGACGGGTCGCTGCTCCCGAGGCCGGACCCCGAATCGGAGACGGTGAACACGAGGGCGTCGCCGTCGTCCAGCACGGCGACCTCGACCCAGCGTGGTCTCCGCTCACCTGCGACGGCGGCGGTGACGGCGTTGTCGATGAGGTTGCCGAGCACGGCGGCGACGTCTTCCGCCTCGCGGACGGTCCCGAGCAGCTGGGTGTCGTCCGCGATTCGAAGGGCCACCCCGCGCTCGCCGGCCTCGACGCCCTTGGCGCCGAGGAACGAGTGCAGGAAGGGATCACCGAGGAGTTCCAATCCCTCGACGGGGAACACCACCGGACCCCGCTCCACGAGTTCGCCGAGGAACTCGCGCGCCTCTCGCACCCGATCGGCGTCGATGAGCCCGGCCGCCACATGCATGCGGTTGGCGAACTCGTGCCGCTGTACGCGCAACGCCGCCGTCATCGTCCTGACGGTCTCCAGGCGCTCGGTCAGGGCGACCAGATCCGTGCGATCACGCACGATCAGCACGTCGCCGAGCGCGTGGCCGTCGCGCACCACGGGGCGCGAGTCGAGGTAGAGCATCCGGTCGCCGACGATGGCACGGGAACGGGTGCGTGCGCCTGTCGCCGCCTCGAGGACGGCTGTCGCCAGGCCGAGTTCCTCGATGGGCCTTCCGATGGGATCGTCGAGCCCCAGCAGGCGATCGGCGGCGGCATTGCTCACGCGCACCACTCCTCGGGGGTCGACGGCGACGACGCCGTCGACCACGCCGTCCAGCACCGCCGTCTGGTTCTGGACGAGTGCCACGAGTTCTTCCGGCTGGACTCCGAAGGTCAGACGCTCCCAGCGCCGGCGGAGCAGCAGGAATGCGAGGCCGGCCAGGGCGAGCGCGCCCGCCGCCGTGACTCCGATCACCGTCAGCAGGGGAGGGAGATCATCGAACACCCCGGCACGCTCGAACCCCACGCTGACCTCGCCCACCGGCGTGCCGGCGTCGTCGCGGACGGGGACTTTCGCCCGTGCGGATTCGCCGAGTGTGCCCGTCTGCCAGTCGACCACCTCCGCGCCGGCGAGCACCTCCTCGTAGGGAGTGCTGACCTCTTCGCCTATGCGCGAGGGAGTGGGGTGCGCGAGTCGGATGCCGTTGTC
Organism: Microbacterium sp. UBA3486; assembly: GCF_002377845.1. NCBI lineage: Bacteria > Bacillati > Actinomycetota > Actinomycetes > Micrococcales > Microbacteriaceae > Microbacterium > Microbacterium sp. UBA3486. The sequence continues at coordinate 11,157 of NZ_DFQP01000097.1, read as the reverse complement.
ATCGGTGAGCACGACGAACAGCGCTCCGGTGCGGCTCGTCACGTCGGAGGCGATGCGCTGCAGGTCGCCGTCGCGCAGCTCCGCCGCGTCGGGAGTGCCCTCCGAGAGGGAGATGCGCGTGACCTCTGCACGCACCTGCGGGTCCTCGGCGAGGGTGCGGGCGATGCCCATCGCGGTCGACTCGGCCTCTGCGCGCAACTGCTGCACGGTGAGCAGCAGATACACGCCCGTGCAGAGGGCGACGACGAGGGTCACCGTGGCGAGCTGGAGCAGCAGGGCGCGCGTGGCGAACCGCGGTCTGGTCGACATCGTCCTCGGCACCGTGCTTCTCCTACGCTCATACCGCGCAATATGCGCAGAACCCACGCTACGCGCACAACGTCAGGGAATGCGGGATACCGCACCCGGACGTCGTCGATTGCCTAGTCTCGACGGGATCCGTCGCCGATGACGGAGCCACGACGAAGGAGTCAACGCATGCCAGACGCACTCACCGGCCTGTTCGCGGCCGCCGAAGAGGCGCCGACCTACGACGTGGCGTTCGTACCGCCCGAGTGGGTGCTGGTGCTCCTCGGATTCACCATGGTGCTCGCGTTCATGACGCTCATCATGACCAAGCGCCTCACGCCCATGGTGGCCCTGATCCTCGTACCGACCGCGTTCGGACTCTTCGCGGGAGCGGGCCTCGGCCTCGGCGACATGATCCTCGACGCGATCGGCGCGATGGCCCCGACCGCGGCGCTGCTGATGTTCGCGATCATGTTCTTCGGCATCATGATCGACGTGGGGCTCTTCGATCCCCTCATCCGGCTGATCACCCGCCTGCTCGGAGACGATCCCGCCAAGGTGGTGCTCGGCACCGCGATCCTCGCCGGTGCGGTGTCCCTCGACGGCGACGGCTCGACGACCTTCATCATCACGACCTCGGCGATGCTGCCGATATACCTCCGACTGGGGATGAGCCCGGTCGTGCTGACGTGCGTCGCCGGACTCATGAACGGCACCCTGAACATCGTGCCGTGGGGAGGGCCCACGGTCCGGGCGGCGACCGCTCTGGGACTGCAGCCGACCGACATCTTCGTCCCGATGCTTCCCGCGCTGGGCGCCGGGATCGTCGTGACGCTCGGCTTCGCGTGGATCCTGGGGCTGCAGGAACGCCGTCGACTCGGACGGCTGGACTCCGAGGGGCTGCTGGTCGGTGCCGACGGAGGATCGCTCTCGACGGTGCCGAAGATCTTCCGCGGAGCCGAGCCGAAGCCGGGTGCACGTGCGTCGCTGCGCACCGGGAACCTGGTGGTCGTCGCCGGTGGACACGCCCCTGTCTCGGCCGCGAACGTCGATCCCGCCGATACGGCCATGGCCGACACGATGCTGGATCCTGCACGCCCCACCCTCCGGCCGAAGCTCATCTGGTTCAACCTGGTGCTCACCGTCGCGGTGATGGTGCTGCTGGTGCTCGACATCCTGCCGCTGCCGTACGTGTTCATGGTGGGTGCCGGGCTGGCCCTCGTCATCAACTTCCGCGGCATCAAGGAACAGGCGTCGGAGATCGTGGCGCACGCTCCGAGCATCGTGGGGGTCGTCTCCATGGTCATCGCGGCCGGGGTCCTGGTTGGCGTGCTCACCGGCACCGGGATGGTCGATGCGATGGCCACCTGGATCACGAACGTGCTGCCGCCGGCCCTCGGACCGTTCCTGGCGCCGATCACCGGCCTCCTCTCGATCCCGTTCACGTTCTTCATGTCGAACGATGCGTTCTACTTCGGCATCCTCCCGGTGCTCGCCCAGAGCGCGGCGAACTTCGGCATCGATCCTGTCGAGATGGCGAGGGCGTCCATCACGGGGCAGCCCGTGCACCTGCAGAGCCCGCTCGTGCCGGCGATCCTGCTGCTCGTGTCGCTGGCGAGCGTCAACCTCGGCGATCACCACCGCAAGGTGCTGTGGCGTGCGACGATCGTCTCGCTGGTCATGCTCGGTGTCGGCATCCTGACCGGCGCCGTCCCGTTCTTCGTGGCGCAGTGACGACCCGCCGACGGGGAGCGCGGATGCCGCGTTCCCCGTCGGGCCGGCGTGCGGAGCGCTATGCTCGGCGCGTGATCACATTCCTCTTCCGCGGCTTGCTCTACGTGGTGTCGGCCGGTGTCGGCCTGATCGCCGCCGACCTCCTGCTCGACGGCTTCGAGATCGAATGGGACAAGTGGTGGGGCTTCGTCATCTGCATCCTGATCTTCGCGATCCTGCAGAGCGTGCTCGCGCCGTGGGTCGCCAAGGTCGCCAATCGCTACGCGCCGGTGCTGATGGGAGGCATCGGGATCTTCTCGACGCTGATCTCCCTCATCGTGGTCGTCCTGCTCCCCATCGGCGGGCTCCGCATCACGGACCTCACCGGATGGCTGCTCGGTTCGGTCATCGTGTGGCTGATCACCGCGGTGGGCAGCGTGGTGCTCCCTCTCATCTTCCTGCGCAAGAAGGTCGAGTCCGTGAAGTCCGCACGCCGCTGACGGGCCCACGCGGCAGCGGGTTCAGATCGCGTAGTGGTCGGGAGCGGTGAGGAGGGCCCTGGTGTCTTCTCCGAGCGTGCGGTGGCGCGGCTTCGCCGGCACCCCGACGAGCACGCTGTCGGCCGGGGCATCGCGGGTGACGACGGCGTTGGCCCCGACCACGGATCCCGCGCCGATCGTGACGGGCCCCAGGATCTTGGCACCGGCGCCCACGGCGACGCCGTCTCCGAGCGTGGGGTGACGCTTGCCCGACGTCCGCGTGCGTCCGCCGAGCGTGACGCCGTGGTAGAGCATCACGTCATCGCCCACCACGGCGGTCTCCCCGATCACGACGCCCATTCCGTGATCGATGAAGAACCGCCGGCCGATCCTCGCACCGGGGTGGATCTCGATCCCCGTGAGCCAGCGCGAGACCTGCGAACCGGCGCGCGCGAGCAGGCGCAGCCGTCGCCGCCAGAGCGCGTGCGAGACGCGGTGCGCCCAGATGGCATGCAGGCCGGGATACAGCAGAGCGACTTCGACGGCGCTGCGCGCGGCTGGATCGCGGAGGCGCGCTGCCGCGATGTCCTCGCGCATCCGCCCGAAAATGCCCATCGACAGCCTCAGTCTTCGCGCAGGTCCTCGAACAGCGCGGTGGAGAGATAGCGCTCACCGGTGTCCGGGATCACGACGACGATCGTCTTGCCGGCGTTCTCCGGACGGGCGGCGACCTTGAGCGCCGCGGCGACGGCAGCACCCGACGACATGCCGACGAGGAGACCCTCCTTGGCCGCGAGCTCACGCGCGACGCGGATGGACTCGTCGAACTCCGCCATGAGTATCTCGTCGAGCACGTCGCGGTCGAGCACGTCGGGGACGAAGTTCGGGCCGATCCCCTGGATCTTGTGGGGGCCGGGGCGTCCCTCGGTCAGCACGGGGGAGTCCTTGGGCTCGACGGCGATCACCTGGACGCCGGGCTTGGCGGCCTTGAGCGCCTGGCCCGTTCCGGTGACGGTCCCACCGGTACCGACGCCCGCGACGAGGATGTCGACGGTGCCGTCGGTGTCGCGCAGGATCTCCTGCGCCGTGGTCTCGCGGTGGATCTGAGGGTTCGCGGCGTTCTCGAACTGCCGGATCCAGATCGCGCCGGGGGTCTCGGCGACGATGCGCTTGGTCTCCTCGATCGCACCGCTCATGCCCTTGGTGGGATCGGTGAGCACGATCTCCGCGCCGAACGCCTTGAGCAGGACCCGGCGCTCCTTCGACATGGACGCAGGCATCGTGAGGATCACCCGGTAGCCCCGCGCGGCACCCACCATCGCGAGGGCGATGCCGGTGTTGCCGCTGGTCGACTCGACGATCGTGCCGCCCGGCTGCAGCTCGCCCGATGCCTCGGCGGCGTTGATCATGGCGATGCCGATCCGATCCTTCACGCTCGACGCGGGGTTGTAGTACTCGAGCTTGGCGAGGACGGTGGCGCCCAGTCCCTCGGTCACCCTGTTCAGCCGGACGAGCGGGGTGTTGCCGAAAGCGGTCGTGATGTCGGAGTGGATACCGGGCATGGTGAGCCTTCCTGTGCGGGGGTCGCTGCCGCACCAGCCTAGGGGAGCGTCCCTATGGGCGAGGCTTTGTGACGTCAGCGCGCGCTCTACGCTGGAAGACATGTCCGACACCTCCCTCGCTGCCGTCGTCCGCACGGCTGCCCAGCGTCTCGCCGACGTCGGGGTCCCCGATCCGCTGGTCGACGCCGAGCTCCTCGCCGGTCACGTGCTCGGCCGTCGGCGCGGCGAGGTGCAGGCGGCGATCGTTCGCGGAGACGACGTCGACGACGAGACGGCAGCGGCTCTCGACGTCCTCATCACCCGTCGGGCTGCCCGCGAGCCGCTGCAGCACATCACCGGTACCGCGCCGTTCCGCCACCTCGAGCTCGCCGTCGGTCCCGGCGTCTTCGTGCCGCGTCCGGAGACCGAGACCGTCGTCCAGTACGCCATCGACGCCCTGCTGAACTCGGCGGAGCCCGCCCCGATCGGGATCGATCTCGGAACCGGGAGTGGCGCGATCGCCCTCGCGATGGCCACCGAGGTGCCGCACGCCCGCATCTTCGCGGCCGAGCTCTCCGCGGATGCCCACGCCTGGGCGCGTCGAAACGTCGCAGGGATCGACAACCTGACACTCGTCCTGTCCGACCTGGGCGAGGCGTTCCCGGAACTCGAGGGCACGGCGTCCGTGGTCATCTCGAATCCGCCGTACGTGCCCGACGCCGCGATCCCGCGCGATCCGGAGGTGCGACTCTTCGATCCGGCGATGGCGTTGTACGGGGGAGAGGACGGGCTCGACATCGTGCGCGTGCTCAGCTCGCGGGCGCTGCGATTGCTTCGTCCCGGGGGCCTGCTGGTCATCGAGCACGGCGAGCTGCAGGGCGAATCGATCAGGGAGATCCTCACCCTCGACGGCTGGCGCGCGGCGGCGACACATCGCGACCTGACACTGCGCGATCGCACCACCACCGCACTCCGACCCTGATCAGCAACCTCGGAGCGTGCTCACCGGCCGCGCCGCATAGAATCGAACCGTCATGTCAACCATCTTCGACTGCAGCGACGAGTCGCAGCTCCTCGCCGGAATGCGTCATGCGCGCCAGGCGATCGGCCGTGGCGACCTCATCGTCATCCCCACAGACACGGTGTACGGCGTCGGCGCCGATGCCTTCTCGCCGGCCGCTGTCCAGCGGCTCCTCGACGCGAAGGGGCGGGGCCGCGACCAGCCGCCGCCCGTGCTGATCGGCACGAAGGAGACACTCGCCGCCCTCGCCGAATCGGTTCCCGAACCGGTGGAGCGGCTGGTCGAGGCGTTCTGGCCCGGTGGCCTCACGATCGTGCTGCCCGCGCAGCCGTCGCTGGTCTGGGACCTCGGTGAGACGCTCGGCACCGTCGCCGTCCGCATGCCGGAGGGGCGGGTCGCACTCGAACTGCTCGCGGAGACCGGTCCACTGGCCGTCTCCAGCGCGAACCTCACGGGGGAGGCCGCCGCCATCTCCGCGTACGACGCCGAGAAGATGCTGGGTGACAGCGTCGCGGTCTACCTGGCGGACGGACTGAGCAAGAACGGCATCGCGTCGACCATCGTCGATGCGACCTCGTTGGTCCGCCGCGGTGCGGACTCCGAGACGGGAGGCGTGCGCATCCTCCGCGACGGCGCCGTGACACGGGAGCAGCTGCAGGAGGTGCTCGGAGATCTCCTCGAGCCCGAGGACGATGCCGAGCACGAGCATCACCACCAGCATGCGCCGGACCAGGACGGGGATTCGTGAAGCAGTATCTCTTCACGATCATCCTCACCGCCGCGATCACGTTCGTACTGACCTGGGCGGTGTGGAAGCTGAGCCTCCGGTTCAAGCTGTACCCCGCCATCCGCGACCGTGACGTGCACACCACGCCCAAGCCCCGTCTGGGCGGCGTCGCGATCTTCCTCGCCATCGCCGCGGCGTTCGGGTTCTCCGCGATCAATCCCTTCTTCCAGAGCATCTGGATCCCCCCGCAGACCATGTGGTCGATCCTCGGCGCCTCGCTGCTGATCGCGATCATCGGGGTCGTCGACGACCTGTGGGACATCGACTGGATGATCAAGCTGGGCGCGCAGTTCCTGGCGGCGGGCGTCATCACCGTCGGTGGCGGCCTGCAGATCCTCTCGTTGCCGTTCGGTGACCTCATCGTGGTATCGAGCTGGCTGAGCATCACCATCACGATGTTCGCGATCGTCATCGTGATGAACGCGGTGAACTTCATCGACGGGCTCGACGGGCTCGTCGCGGGCGTGTGCCTGATCTCGAACGGTGTGTTCTTCGCCTATTCCTACATCTTCACGCGCGACTCGGGCGCGTCCAGCTACTTCAACCTCTCGACCTTCATCGCGGCGGTGCTCATCGGCGCCTGCCTCGGCTTCCTGCCGTTGAACTGGAGTCCGGCGAAGATCTTCATGGGTGATTCCGGGGCGCTGGTGATCGGCCTGCTGATGGCCACATCGGCGATCGCGATCACCGGGCAGATGGACCCGTCCGCCCTCGACCCCGAGCGTCTCGGGCGTTCCCAGCTGGTCGGCGCGTTCCTGCCCATCCTGCTGCCACTGCTGGTCGTGCTGCTCCCGCTGCTCGACTTCGGGCTCGCCGTGCTCCGCCGGATGAGCGCCGGTCGCTCGCCGTTCTCGCCCGACCGGAAGCACCTGCATCACCGCATGCTCGATCTCGGTCACCGCGACCGAGACGCCGTGCTCATCTTCTATGCCTGGACGGCCGTCGTCTCGCTCGCCGTCCTCCTGATGTACGTCGGTGCCCGGGAGGACTGGCCCGGCCAGTATCTGCCGGGCGTCGGCTTCGGCATCGTGGGCATCGCCGCCTGCCTCGTCGTCACGCTGAGTCCCACCCGCCGCAGGAAGAGCGCAGCGGGCGCCGAACCCGAACCGACACCCGTGGAGTCCTGATGAGCCCGAGCCCCGTTTCCAGCACGCCGATCCTGCGCCGGACCCTGATCTGGTCGGCGATCGCCACCGCGGTACTCGCGATCGTGGCTGGCGGAGTCGGTTATCTCGTCGCCCAGGGGGAGGGGCTCGTCAGCGGCCTGCTCGGTGTCGTCCTGGCTGCCGTCTTCCTCGGGATCACCGGACTCAGCATCCTGATCGCCAACCGCTGGTTCGGGGATCCGCTGTACGTGCAGCTGTTCTTCGCGATCGTCCTGGGCGGCTGGCTGCTGAAGCTCGGCCTCTTCGTTGTCGTGATGATCCTCCTCGCCGGTCAGCCGTGGCTGCAGCCGATGGTCTTCTTCCTCTCGATCGTCGCCGGTGTGCTCATGTCGCTCGTCATCGACGTCGTCGTGCTCACCCAGATGCGGCTCCCGAACGTCAGCGACACCACGCTGCCGACCGAGGTGCCCGAGGATCGTGCCCCCGGTGCGGCCAATCACATCGACGGCGGGCCGGTCGAGGGTGGCCAGCGGTCTTAGGGGACCCTCAGATTCTGATAGTGTTGAGACGTGCCCGCCGCTCGCCCGCGAGCGCTTGCGCTGTGAAGCACACCGACCATCGTCGCCCCGGTTCTGACCGGTGCCCCGAAGCTGGAGCCCGCGCTGTTTAATATCGCTGCGACCCTGACCCCCCGACTTGCCACCGACGGCGAGTTCCACGGCCCTTCGATCGATGAGTTCTTTCCGGAGATCCTCTTCCACGTAGGACCCATCCCGGTGAACCGGATCCACCTGATCCAGTTGCTCTCGGTGATCGCCGTGGTCCTCATCCTCTGGCTCGGCACCCGACGCATGAAGGTCGTCCCCGGACGTTTCCAGAGCGTCGTCGAGATGGGCCTCGGCTTCGTCCGTGGCGGCATCGCCCACGACCTGCTCGGTCGCAAGGACGGTGACCGGTTCCTCCCGATCCTGATGACCATCTTCTTCATGACGCTGTTCATGAACATCACCGGCATCATCCCGTTCCTGAACATGCCGGGTACGGCGATCATCGCGGTGCCGCTCACGCTCGCGGTGGTCAGCTACGTCACCTTCATCTACGCCGGCATCAAGAAGAGCCCCAAGAACTTCTTCAAGAACTCGCTCTTCCCCTCCGGTGTGCCGTGGCCCGTGTACTTCATCGTCACGCCCATCGAGCTGATCTCGACCTTCATCATCCGGCCGGTGACCCTCACCCTGCGACTGCTGATGAACCTGGTCGTCGGTCACATGATCCTGGTCCTCTGCTTCGCAGCGACCCAGTTCTTCTTCTTCACCGCGGGTGGCGGCTGGGCCGCTCTCGGTATCGGAACCCTCGCCTTCGGCGGCGCCTTCACTCTCTTCGAGATTCTGGTCGCCGTCCTCCAGGCATACGTCTTCACCGTCCTCACCGCGGTCTACATCCAGCTCGCGGTCGCAGAAGAGCACTGAGCGGGCGGGCAACAGCCCTCCCACCCAACGAAAGGAAAAACCCCGTGGACGCAACTACGGTTCTCGCTGACATCAACGGCAACCTCGCGGTGATCGGCTACGGCCTCGCAGCCATCGGCCCGGCCATCGGTGTGGGCATCGTCGTGGGCAAGACCATCGAGGGCGTCGCTCGTCAGCCCGAGCTGGCCGGCCGTCTCCAGGTCCTCATGTGGATCGGTATCGCCTTCACCGAGGCGCTTGCATTCGTCGGCATCGCCGTCGGATTCATCCCCTTCCCGTAATCCGAACCGACTTCTGAAGGAGACAGGATGCTGAACGCTCTTGTCACGAACCTCGCAGCAGAGGAGGGCGCGGTTAACAACCCGCTCATCCCGGCGTGGTACGACATCATCTGGTCGGGCCTCTGGTTCCTCATCATCCTCATCGTCGTGTGGAAGGTCGCCCTTCCCAAGCTGACGAAGATGCTCGACGAGCGGTCCGCCGCCATCGAGGGCAACATCGCCAAGGCCGACGAGGCGCAGAAGCAGGCGGAGGCGGCACTCGAGGAGTACACGCGTCAGCTCGCCGAGGCGCGTACCGAGGCCGGCGAGATCCGCGAGGCCGCCCGCGAGGACGGCAAGAAGATCGTCGCCGAGGCGAAGGACGCCGCGACCGCCGAGGCCGCACGCATCACCGCCACCGCGCACACGCAGATCGAAGCAGAGCGTCAGACCGCTCTCGTCTCGCTGCGCAGCGAGGTCGGATCGCTCGCTCTCGACCTCGCCGGTGGCGTGGTCGGCGAGACGCTCTCCGACGACGCACGTGCGACGGCTGTCGTCGATCGCTTCCTCGCCGAGCTCGAGGCATCCGAGAAGGCGGCTCAGTAATGGGCAGCGCGACCACTCAGGCACTCGCGGCATCCATCAAGACGCTTGCCGCAGCGAAGGACGTCACTCTCGACACCGCGCGGGAGCTGTTCGCTGCCGCGCATGCCGTGAGCGAGTCGTCCCAGCTGAGCGGCGCGCTTGCTGATCCTTCCGCTCCCGCCGCGGCACGACAGAACGTCGTCGCCGCGGTGTTCGGCGGGTTCTCCGCAGGCGCCCAGGGCGTCTTGAAGACCGCCGTCGCCGAGCGCTGGTCCCACGCGGGCGAGCTCGTCGACGGTATCGAGGAGCTCGCGATCCGCGCCGCAGCGATCGCCGAGCCGGGCACGGACATCGAGGGGGAGCTCTTCGGGTTCTCCCGGGTGATCGCGGCGAACCCCGAGCTCGAACTCGCTCTGGGCAGCCGCGTCGGCGGAGAAGACGCCAAGAGTGCACTCGTCGAGCGCCTCCTGGCCGAAGGCTCCACCAGCGCCGCGACGACGCTGATCATCACGTCGCTCGTGCGCGAGCCGCGCGGGCGACGGGTCCGACGGCTGCTGAACCGGGCGATGAGCGTCGTCTCGAGCCAGCGTGGTCGAGTGGTCGCCACGGTGCACACCGCGGCCCCTCTCAGCGACGCGCAGCGCGCCCGTCTCAGCGACTCGCTCTCGCGTCGCTACGACGGCCAGGTATCGCTCAACGTCGTCATCGACCCTGCCGTCGTCGGAGGCCTGCGCGTGCAGATCGCCGATGACGTCATCGACGGCAGCATCTCCGCACGACTCGCCGACCTTCGCCAGAAGCTCGCGGGCTAACACGACTTCGCGCGGGGAACCGCGCACCCAGATACAAAGGGAAGACAATGGCAGAACTATCGATCAGCCCCGACGTCATCCGTGACGCGCTGAAGGACTTCGCCGCAGCATACGAGCCCTCCGGGGCCGGGGCGACCGAGGTCGGCACCGTCATCGACGCCGCAGACGGCATCGCGCACGTCGAGGGACTGCCCGGCGTCATGGCGAACGAGCTCGTCATCTTCGCCGACGGCACCAAGGGTCTCGCACAGAGCCTGAACGAGCACGAGATCGGTGTCGTCGTCCTCGGCGAGTTCACCGGCGTCGAGGCCGGTCAGGAAGTCACCCGCACCGGCGAGGTCCTCTCGGTCCCGGTCGGCGACGGCTACCTCGGCCGCGTGGTCGACCCGCTCGGCAACCCGATCGACGGACTCGGTGCCATCGAGACCGAGAGTGTCCGCGCCCTCGAGCTCCAGGCTCCCGGCGTCATGCAGCGCAAGTCGGTGCACGAGCCGATGCAGACCGGCATCAAGGCCATCGACGCGATGATCCCCGTGGGCCGTGGCCAGCGTCAGCTGATCATCGGCGACCGCCAGACCGGCAAGACCGCCATCATCCTGGACGCCTTCCTCAACCAGAAGGCCATCCACGACAACGGCCCCGAGAACGACAAGCTGTACTGCGTCTACGTCGCTGTCGGCCAGAAGCGTTCGACCGTTGCCCAGTTCGTGAAGGTTCTCGAAGAGCGTGGCGCTCTCCAGTACTCGATCATCATCGCTGCCACCGCATCCGACCCGGCTCCGATGCAGTATCTCGCACCGTTCGCCGGCTGCGCGATGGGCGAATACTTCCGCGACAACGGCCAGCACGCCCTGATCGCTTACGACGACCTGTCCAAGCAGGCTGTCGCTTACCGCCAGATGTCGCTTCTGCTGCGACGTCCTCCGGGCCGCGAAGCTTACCCGGGTGACGTCTTCTACCTGCACTCGCGTCTGCTCGAGCGTTGCGCGAAGCTGTCCGACGAGCTCGGCGCCGGTTCCATGACGGGTCTCCCGATCATCGAGACCAAGGCGAACGACGTCTCGGCCTACATCCCGACCAACGTGATCTCGATCAC